>NZ_JBSRZI010000005.1:0-288621 GCF_054057495.1 Mucilaginibacter sp. UYNi724
AACGCTTTTACAGCTCTCGCTGCTATCGTTCGCCAGCTAATTGCCTGGTCAATTTGCCACGGAATCAGGTGGTCAACATCCCCGGAATATCAAATGTCTATTTAATTTTTGATAAAGAAAAAAATAAAGTATCATATGCTTTTACGGGAAACCGTAAAACTCCTTTCCCTGCCAATGATTATATTTGATCATGCCTAAATCACTTATTACCTTCCTGGTCGCATTTTGCTATTTCGCTGGAAATATTTCCGCCCAGGAGATCAATGCCGCCTATGTGAAAGCACTTTATAGAAAATACCCTACTCAAAAATCGAATCTCTGTGCCGGATGTAAACTATGGGTCAACCCTTATTATAAGTCCATCGCGGATACTGCGGCGCACAGGCCGCTACTTACCCATTACGTTTATACCAAAGCACACCGACTGGAACAAGAAGATTTAGATCTGCCACGTACGGGTATCTATGCAGCCTGGCATGCGGCCGACGGGCAGCTTAATGAAACAAAACTTTACCAATATGCGAATAAGAACAGTACGGATATGATTGCCAAAGGCCATTGCCAGGCCTGGATCCTGATGGCCTGGTCGGTAGATGCCGCCATCCTTTCGGACACTTACACCTTCAATGCAAGCATGGAATACCAGGGACAGAATATCGGTACCGAACTGGCGACCGAGGAGTTTTGCCGCAAATTAACAGGATTTAGAGGGGTGTCCATAACGGACAGCGTCAGGATATGGTGCGGTACTTTTGGCAGCAAACAAACCTACACCCTAGGTAAATTGACGGCAACTGTGCCCAGTCATTATTATAAGGTCATCCAATACAACGACCATAACGTCGGAGGTGATATTGTACTTTGTTATTGGATGCCAAATGATCCCGGTGAGAAAAGAAACTTGCTTGAGCAGCGGCTGATCAGCTACCCGGAATTAGTTAAAAAACTCGGATTTGACCCAAAAGCGATATTTAATTAAGTTTTATATAGGGGGCCAGCCGGTTCGTATTGGTAAACCCTTCGTACCGGACGATCTCGTTTTTTAGTGGGTCATAAAAAACTTCCACGTAAAAATTGTCCAGGCGGTGCAGCTGCACGATGAGCTTGCCTTCTCTTCTGTCCCCCAGAAAATTGCCGGTGATGGCGATATTTGCCTGTTCATCAATCGCCATCGCGTTAAAATCGAGTACGGTAAACTGCTGTCTCATAGAAGCTGTAAAGATGGAAAATACTTTTCTTGTAAATCATTAAATTTGATCAAACCTTATCCTTATGTACGCCACTAACCAAACCCTGAACAGAAACAAGCGCGACCGCGCATACAAACGTTTGAAGAAAAAAGTTCATTTATTGCTCGATCCGACGGACGGTGGCACACTCTGGGACCAGGTCATCAATAGTGTGATCGTCGGCTTGATCTTGTTAAATCTGTTTGCAGTTTGCCTGGAAACTGTGGAAAGTCTTTACCGGGAATACCGTTCGTTGTTTAGAAATTTCGAATTGTTTTCAATCACCGTGTTTTCTGTTGAATATGTGCTGCGGCTGTGGTCCTGCACCAGTATCAGGAAATACAGTCATCCGTTGAAGGGTCGCTTGTGGTATGTGCTATCACCAGGTTCACTGGTCGACCTGGCGGCGATCCTGCCGTTCTATTTACCGTTATCGGGGCTCGACCTCCGGTCCTTGCGTATTTTACGAATGATACGGTTCATGCGCTTTTTCAAACTTGGGCGTTTTCTCAACGCTTCCCGGGTGATCCGCCGGGTATTCGCGTCGAAAAAGGAAGAGTTGCTGATCAGTGTATTGCTTGTTTTCACGCTGATCATATTGGCGGCCAGTGCGATGTATTTCGTAGAACATGACACGCAGCCGGACAAATTCTCTAGTATCCCGGAAACCATGTGGTGGAGCGTCGCCACGCTGACTACAGTTGGATATGGTGACGTTTACCCCATCACCGGTATCGGAAAAACGCTGACCGCATGTATCTCGATTCTGGGCATCGGTATGTTTGCCCTGCCCGCGGGTATATTAGCCTCCGGTTTTTCAGAGGAATTCAAACGGAAAGAAGCCAAAACCGTCGCTTGTTGCCCGCATTGTGGCAATGAATTGCATGAATAAAAACGCTTTACGGTTTTCCGTAAAAAAGATGCGGCAGGCGTAGCTATTTTTATTGCATGATCGATAAATTAATTAGATTTACATTATTGCCGTTAAAGAGGCAATACCTAAACCATGTCATTTAAAATTTACTGCAAAGTGGTTTTGCGCTGGCTTTGGCTGGCGGCCAGTTTCCAAAAGGCCCGTATCGGCTCGCTGGAAACTGATCAGGAACTCCTGTTTTCAGGCGCCACTTGCCGCCTGCTTTGGGATATCACGGGCGCCTGCATGGTCAAAGTTTACTGTAATGGTCTTCGGATTGGCACTTTCCTGCCTGCGGAATCACCCTTTATCCCCCTAATTCCAAACGAAATTATCCTCATTAAAGCGATTGGCGTATACCGTAACCGGATTGAAGAGATCAGGCCTCATGTCGCAGCACTTCACTACCGCCCCGCGCCGGCAGCAGTACTGAACTTGCCTGTCGTCAGGCAGCCGGATATGATCAAATCTTTACGCCCCATGATCCGGCACGCTTATCCCGTTAGCCAATATCCTATGATCTGGCAACCGGCCATCGATATCGAAACAGCCCGGATGCAGCAGTCTGAACTGGAACTTTTCACACAATTGGATCACGCACAAATCAAGACTGACAACCAAACCCTTATCCCATATTATGGAAACATCGTTTTATAAAAACCCAAGGCCAAGCTGGCTGATGAGGCAATTCTGGAAGATTTCCGGCGGGGACCGCTATATCCTCGAACGCAGCACCTATTCGGACCAGGTGAAGTATACTTGTATGGGTGGCATTGTACTGGCAACCGGCGCTATGGCCGCGCTCGCTGGCGGCTATGCGTTTTACACCATTTTTGCGCCCAAGGGCGATGCTATCGATGACATTAAAACAATTGCCGCTTCCGGACACTACGACCCGACTGATATACCTACGCTAGTACTGGCTACGATATTTGGCCTATTCTGGGGCGCGATCATTTTCAATATCGACCGTTTTATCGTCACCAGCACCGGCAAGGGTGACGGAACGGAGGCGATCACGCGTCAGGAACTGAAAAGTGCGTTGCCCCGGCTGATCATGGGCACGATCATCGCTTTCACCATTTCCAAACCCGTGGAGATTCGCATGTTCAAAAGTGAGATCGATGCGCAGCTTTACCAGACTCAGCTGGAGGCACAAAAACAATATGAGATCAAAACCCGGAAAAACTTCGAAGACCGGATCAAGGACCTGGATAAGGAGAACTCCGGGATTCAGAATAACATTGAGCATTATATGAAGGTGATCGCCGTAAAAGACTCTCTATGGAACCTGGAAACATCCAAAGGCCAGGGCGGTCGGGGTGAAGGTGAAGGCCCTATGGCACGTTCTTATAAAGCAGAAAGGGACCGTGTGGAAGGCGAAATGAACCGGTTTATATCGCTGAATAAGTCGAAGATCGACGATATCCAGAAAAGACGGACACAAATGAACGGCGAACTGGAGATCGCCTTGAAAAAGAACAAAACGGTATCGGCCGGCCTTGACGGTTTGCTCGAACGCATCAAGATCTCTCACGAGCTCGCGCCCGGTATTTCCCTTTTTATTACCCTGCTGTTTATGGCGATCGAACTGACACCGATCTTTTTCAAGCTCATGCTGATCAAAGGGCCATACGATTATATGGAGGAAAATATTAAAGATCTGGTCAAGGCGCAAAACGGCATTGAGATCCAGCACGATTACTATAAGGATAAAGAAGGGCTGGAACGGGACCTGGTCATTCACCATGAAGTAGACCGGATGACCAGTATGAAGGTGCGGGTGGTCCAGGCGCAAAAAGAATTGAATGAATACATCATCAATAGCTGGAAAGCAAAGCAAAAAGAAGCCATTGACAATAACCTGGAAGCTTATGTAACCACGCTCACCGGTGAAACGGCCCCTATTGTAGATAATGATAGTCGGCAGGAACCTGTTAAAGAAGAAGAGGCACAAAAAGATACAGGGTTTACCTTATCGTAACAGCATGACCGAGCAATCCAATTATTTTTGGCGGTTCTCGGGTGAGGACATTGGGATCATCCGGATCTGCGCTCACCGTGGGATTAGGGATCGTTTTGCCCTGATCGGCGCGATCACGCTGGTTGTTTTCATCATTAGCTTTTTTTCCTGCTGGTATACCTTCCAAATGTTATTTGATAACCCATGGCTGGCAGTACCTGTCGCCTTTTTCTTTGCCTGGATGATCAACAACATTTATTTGCTCTTGCTGACCACGCTCGCAAAACCCGTCCTGCAGTTCAAAAATAAAGGGGTGATCAAACACCTCTCCTTTAGCCTCCGTGCGGGCTTTGTCATCCTATTCGCCATTTTTATTTCCAAACCGCTGGAAGCCTGGTTCTTTGAACCGCTACTTTCTGAAAAGATCGAGCTGATCAAAAAGGCAAGTATCCGGAAAGCGGAGCAAAAGGTCGTAAAGGCCGCCTCGCGCGAAGAAAAAGCATTATCAGCAAAGATCAGGAAAAAGGAAGCCTTGCATTACCCTGAGGCCGATATAGCACCGCTCCGTGCCGAACTCGATAAATTAAGAGCCGAACAGACAGAAGCCTTTAAAAGGATCGAATTCGTCATTGGACGTGCCGACTATTTCGTTCAGCGCCTGGAGCTAGTTACGGGTAACCGTTCTTTTATCGTAGCCTGGTTATTCACGCTGTTAATCATTTTTGTTTTCCTGTTACCTATTTATTTGAAGAGGAGCTTAAACCTGGCCAACCCCTATTTTAAACATAAAAGCGACGTTTATAATTCCATCGTGATCAATGCCTACCGGGATTTCAAGCTTGATTTGGAGAGGATCTTTTTTGAAAAATACGGTATTGAGACCAAAGTGCATGAAACCTATGCGGACGCGCCATATAACACGAAAAAGATAGCAGATCGCCGGACCTTCCACGGGCAGGAAGATTTCTTAAAGTTATACCGATGAAAAGTTACTGGTCGGAGGAAAAAGTCATGGTAGCCAACAGGACGTATATTAAAGGGACGTTCCGGGGTAAATATCACGCGCAGCGGATAGATGAACTTAGCCGGGCAAAGACCGAGTTCTTCGACATGCACGTTTACGATGTCGAGGTTATATTAGAACAGGTCAGGAACGATGCGGAGGGCGATTTCCCGGAAAACAAAAGCCTGGGAACTTTCAGTGGTACTTTCGCGCAATCCGTCAATTGTTACGATCGCAAATCCGAATCATTTTTCAAACTCAACATTTCCGAACCAAAGATCGCCGATCCCAAAATATCACTGGTCACCAAAGAAGGGACGGAACAACTGGGAAGTATCGCTGGGACGCTTTACGGCTCTCTTTTAGAAATGAAAGAAACTATTGTCCGGAAAGAGCATTTTATACCCGAACCGGTCGCGCCGCCCACCGGTGCAATGCCGCTCAGCAAGCACCCCGACTGGACTAGGACCGCGGGACACGAATATTCTTACAACGGTGGCACCCGGTACCGTCGTGACCAATATCGCTATCATACCGGTAGCCTGCAGTGGGGGAACTGGTATGCCGTCCCGAACAACAGAATCACTACAGGTTCCGCATTCGGGCTCCTGGCGGGTATCCTGCTTTGCATTTTCCTTTTGTTCTTTTTGATCAGTTTGTCCTGGCCCGGGATTATTTTTATCGGGATCGTCTTATTGCTATTGTTAATCTGCCGATTGACCAACCGGCGTTTCTCGACCATTTTTTCCTCAGTTATTTACCTGCTCTTTTTCTTATTGTACTTCGGAGGGTTGGCCGTTTCCGTTTTTCGCAGTTCAAAAAGGATCCCGGTAAAAGCCCCGGTGCATCAATCGGACACGCGGGATTATTCGCGCACGAAACCTGTGAAAAAGCTGATTAAAGAAACCAACAAGGATACAACAGCCGCTGACCAGTGGATCATTCATCACCGGGCCTGGGAAGATCTGAGCGGTAATCAATATGAGGGTGATGTGAGGGTATTGACCTCCGCCTTCCGGGCAGCGGAGACCGAACACCTGCGCATGAAAAATGTCAGCAGCTTATCCGACGTTTATCGGAACATGAGTTTATCGGATGAAAATAGAATGCAGGGGATCTACCCTTTGTTTGACAGCCTACGCAAAGCCAGGAATCTTGATGAGGCGAACTTCGCGGGCATGTTGGTAAGTTTCGTCCAGGACATCCCCTACAATACGATCACAGACGGCACCTGTTCGGCAGATAACACTGAATGGCTTTCGGCATCCCCTGCTGGAAATATTGCAGGTTGCCGGGGCCATGTACCTTACGGAGTTCAATCGCCTGTCGAGTTTATGGCCAACTTCCAGGGCGACTGTGACACCCGGACGCTTTTTTTATTTACCGTATTGAACCATTACCATTATAAAGTCGCGATCGCTGGCAGTAATGCCTTCCGGCATTCGCTGCTGGGCATTGACCTGCCCTTGCCCGGATCCGCAAAAACAGCCGGACAAGACCGTTATGTGCTTTGGGAGACCACTTCCAGGGGTTTTTCTCCCGGGCAACTCAGCCCGGAGATAGATCACATGGACTACTGGGATATTAACCTTATCAACAAACCATCGATATGAAATCATCATTTTTAATCTCCGGGGGAGTAGCCTTTGGCCTGAGTTTAATCCTCAGCTATTTGCTGATCAGCCTGATCGCTTATTATTTCAGAAAAAAACATTATCCAAAAGCGTCCCCCAATCTTGCCCAGGCCATTGTGCTCGCCGGCAGGCTGCTCGCCTCCCTGATATTGATCACCGGTCTTTTCGCGCCGGTACGTGACTTTTTGCTGATATCCACCGGCAAGGGCGGTTTAAATTCGGCGGCATCCTGGAGTTTTTTACTGATCTGCTGCTGTGGTCTGTTCTTTGCTTACTGCATTGCTGCCGGTCTGGAGGGTTTTTTATCGGGCCAGATATATAAAGGGCAATCCCTGTCTGTTGAATTAAGCGAGAATAATATTGGTGTGGCCATCGTAAGAGCTGTCCTGTTAACGGGGCTTGCGATTGTTTTGCTGTTTTCCCTGGGGATATTTCTGCAAGCTTTTATTCCGACACCTGCTATTCCAACCATCAGATAATACCATAATGAATAACGAGCAATTATTACCCGAAGAGTCCGTGCTTTTTTTTACCGAAAATGGGATGGTTACCCTGACTACTCACCGCATCAGGTATAACAATAAGATCTGGGGGCAGTCCAATTTCATCTCCATCATGCTGGAAAAGATCAGTTCTGTACAAGTATTGTCTATTTCTTATCCACTGCTGTGGATACTTGGCGTACTGATCGGCGTTATCGGCTTATTAATGGCAACTTCACATAATGACGGCACACCCGAGGTGGTTGTTTCTTTATTTATCGCATTTTTCCTGATCGTGGGTTATTTATCTCGAGCAGGCATGTCTGCACGATCACATCGGACGGCAGCAGTAAGATTATTTTCCGTACGGAAAATATGCCAACAGCCGCGCTGATCGATTTTGTCCATCAAATTGAGGCCGCCAAACACAAACGAACTGGATAGTTAGTCCTCAATTTTACAAAGTTCAAATTTTCTTTTCTTCGCCTCTTCCAGCGTGATCTCGATAATGCGGTGGGTACACTTTCTAAGCCCGCGACAATCGTTCTTCAGATGGTATTTCTTCGCATAAGGACTGTCGCAGATATACACATTGCCTTTTGACGGTGTTTGTGTATGCGCCCAAAGGGCCATCAGCAGGAACAGGGTTTTCATGAGCGTTTAGGATTAGGCCTCAATAGTTTAGGCTAAATTTCGTTTTATTTCTGATGAATCAAAAATAAAATTTCCCCCATGAGCTTTATTACGGTTTTCCGTATTTGCTATGGTTCTTACAAAAATTCACGACGTAGTCGGTAACTGGCTGTAATTGTTGATCAGGATGTAAAGGATGCGTTCCACGAGCAGTGTACACCTCCAGACTATCTGCTACCCGGGTATACCAAAAATGATCAAGGGCGTAAGGTGAATTCAGGGTGTCGGTCTTTTTGATCTTTTGAAAGCCCTCTAACTTTGCCCGGTCAAGAGGAAGTAGTGGTTGATCCGATCTTGGGACATCACAATATGTCTTTACATAACGGTCGTCGCTCCAGTACATGCACTTCTTCTCTGGCCAAACCCGCCATAATACCAGTCCTCCTACCAAAAGCGCAACGATCCCGATCGACCACCGTTTATCTATTTTATTGACTGGTGGAAGTGTTGGGGGAGTTTCCTGTTCCGGACCCTTTGGTGGTAGTTTAGTTTCATCATCATCTTTAACTGGAGGTTTAACTCTCTCTTCATCTTCTGCTATAGCAGGCCCATCCTTTTCCGTTTCAATATATTTCGAATACGGCCGGGCTGGAAAATCGATTAGCCAGGCCAACAATTCCACCTTTGGCTCTGCGGGGTTTATTTCTGTATTATTCAGGAATTGTACAAAGCCCTGAAAATCGTCCGCGTCCGTTTCTTTGATCGCTGCCAAAAAATCACGGTCGCCGGATTCCATTTCGAGGTATTGATATAACATCTTTTCATCTTGTTTGCTAAGACCGTCTTCCACGAGCTTGCAACACAATTGTCTAATCCTTCCCCTGGTTGGCTTTATCAACCAGTTCTCCTGCGCCTGGTTACGCTTTTGGAGGTAAGCATTAACCACAGTCTTTTTGTAAGCGGCAAATCTTTCAGTATAAATCACCACTAAAAATAATCTTTTTCTGGAAACTTCAGGGAGTTTTCGGAGAAACACCGGAATTAAAGGAGGAAACGGAAGAATCTGCATTAAAGGCATTTAGCGCCTATACCTTTGCTTTCATAATCAAAACAAACCCCGGTCGGCCGGCCGGGACAGTGCACGAAATTGATTTAAACAGCGCGACGAAAGCGGGGGCCGGTATCCGGCTAGGGAAGCAGATTAAAGCTCCCGTTTTCCAAACGCTCACTTCCCAAAAATTAACCTGCAAAACCCCACGGGATAGTCCCGCCGGGAAGGCAGAATCATTAACAATTAATTTTTAGAGAAATGTTTGGATTTTTTTTCGCCATTTTCATGGCACTGTCATGCCCTGCGCATAACCATAATCATCATAACAACACCAGTGGACAAGTAACAACACTTGACACGGACACAGGCGGCGACAAAGGACAATACCCTCCTCCGCCGCCCCCTCCGCCGCCACACAGCAACTAAGTGACTTCACATAAGGCAAGCGAAAAAGCTTGCCTTATTTATTCCTTGGTTTTTCTTAGTTTTAGACAAAAAACAGTTTGAAAAACCTTGCCCTAAATTTTCTTATTACGCTTTTATTTTTTAGCGCCTGCCACGAGAAACGGCATGAGGCCCCAAAAGTAGACTGGGCAACCTACCGGATAGCGTATAGTTGGTTAGGAAAACAGCAAGATTCTGCATTTTTTTACTTTAACCAGGTTGCCGTAAAATCCCGCGACAGCCTGCAGATCGCTATGGCCTACAGCAGTATGGGTAATATTCAATATAACGCAGGAGATTTCTACGGGTCGCAGGAAAGTTTTTTACTGTCTCTCCGGTTTCTGAATGAAAATAATAAAAGTCACTACACCTACCTTGCCGGCGATTACAACAACCTTGGTTTAGTTCGCGCTGAGCTTAATGATCACGATGGCGCAATCAACTTTTACAAGCGCAATCTTGAATTTGCCCGGGACACTACATTGATAGATCTGACCTGGAACAATATCGCTTATGCTTATCAGCAAAAAAAGAATTATGCTAAAGCAATCACGATTTACCGGGGATTGTTGGGAAAAGAACACAAAAAAGATCTGAACTATGCACGTGCTTTGACAAACCTGGCTACAGCTCAATGGATGGCTGACCCCAGCTTTGAAGCAATACGCCCGCTTTTGACCGCCCTACAGATTCGCCGGGACAGCAGTGACCAATGGGGACAAAATTCCAGTTTCGCCCACCTGGCGGATTATTATCACGAAACCCGACCGGACCTGGCCTTAGCTTATGCAGATACAATGTACACAGTAGCCAAACGATTAGAAAGCCCGGGGGATCAATTACAAGCGCTGAGCAAACTTATTGATCTGGGTCCGGCGAAAGCAACGAAAGTGTACTTTGCCCGATTTCATCAACTAAACGACAGTATGCAAACGGCCAGAAATGCTGCAAAAAATCAATTTGCGCTCATCCGGTACAACGTAGAAAAGAGCAAAGCCGATAATTTAAAACTGCAAAAAGATAATTCTGAAAAACAGCTCCAGCTTATCTGGCAACGCATACGTTTCTATGGTACGTTGCTGGCATTCTCCGTTATCGCTTTGTTTGCAGCCCTTTGGTATAGGAGAAGAAAAAAGCAGCAGGAACTGGATAAGCAAAATGCGATAGTAGAAACGAAACAAAACGCCTCAAAAAAAGTCCACGATACGCTTGCCAATGATACCTACCGAATTATGAAAACCGTCCTGCATGATCTCGTTCCGGACAAAGAGTGGCTTCTTTACTATATGAATGATCTCTATATACGGACGCGCGATATTTCCTATGAAATTGTTCAACCGTCGCAAAAAGACTTTCATTTAAAGATATCAGACTTATTAAAATCATTCGGAGATGACGATACAAGAATACAGGTTGTAGGTAACAAGAAAGAATTTTGGAACAGGATCAATGAAGCCCATCAGTTCGAACTCAAATACATTTTACAGGAGTTGATGGTCAACATGCAAAAGCATAGTAACGCAAGTAGCGTAACCATTAAATTCGAACCTGCGGAAAACCATTGTTTAGTAACCTATTTTGACAACGGGATCGGTATACAGGAAGGCGTTATCCCAAAAAATGGACTTAAAAATACGGGAAACCGTATAAAAGAAATTGGCGGACAAATTACTTTTGAAACTTCAGACGGAAAGGGATTGCTTATTACATTAACCTTACCAGCCATTAAAAAAGATTAGTATGCTTCAAACCGCTCTTATCGCCGAAGATCATCAAAACGCCAATCAATGGGTCCGGCAGACCCTGGAAGAATTAGGCTTTGAATCCATTAAACACGCATATTACTGTGATGATGCGCTTCTGGAACTCAAATGGGGTATTCAAAACAACCAGCCTTTTGATCTTCTTGTTACAGACCTTTCCTTTGTCGAGGACGATCGCGAGCAGAAGCTAAAAAGTGGTACAGAGCTCATCGCAGCAGCCAGGGCATTACAACCAGACCTGAAAGTTCTTGTTTTTTCCGGAGAACAGCAATCGTCTATTATAACCGCTCTTTATCAGCGGTTCGGAATTAATGGCTATATCATCAAGGGGCGCCGTGACGCGGAACATTTAAAGGATGCGATAGTCAGTCTTTCCAAAAACAAAAAATATGTACCCGCAGAATTACAGCAAAATGTCAGGGCAAAAAATGCGTATGACTTTAGTGACTACGATATCATGATCATTTCGCAACTTGCGAAAGGAAGATCTCAAAAGCAGATTTCGCTTTACCTTCAGCAACAAGAGGTGAAGGCCTCCAGTCTGAGCAGTATCGAAAAATGTCTTAACCAAATCAAAGACGCATTGGGATTCACCAACAATACACAGCTTATCGCTCATTGTAAAGATTATAAGGTTATCTGATCCTTATTAAATTATGTCCATTACGGATTCCCGTAAAAACGCGCCGATTTGTTCTGGTAATTTTGATTAAACAAACAAATAAATCAATCAAAATCATCATGGCAACAAGACACAAAGTTAGTTGTATTAGCAAAAGAGGCAGTCATTATGATGCCCACGAAAGGATTTCACACATAGGTGGCATCAATGCAGATAATACCCGTTGGAGATTATCGGAAGACGACGCTATAAAATCTATTGAAAACAAAAAATATGAATTTTATGTCTCAGTCAATGGAAGGTCAGTCGATGTTATCGTAGCAACACATAACAATCGTAAATACCTAAAAACTGAAAGCGATGGTTACAGCCCCAATAATTTGCTTAACCTTAATGAATGCCCAACCACTTAAAAATTTATCCGGAAACTACTGGCCATTTCAACAAGGGGTGGCCAGTAGTTTTTAGGGACCTTTTTACCCCTAAATAATTTATCAGGTTACGGTTTCCCGTAATTATAACCGATAGTGGTCATCTATTTTTGATCATACAAAATTAAATACAATGACAAATCTCACGATCACCAACGAAATATCCTCTTTGTTTATGGCGGATATCGATGCCATTGATTTCACAATGGTTAAATTAAAAATTCAGGATAAGGAAGAAGGCTTAGGCTGGATCGCCGCTCAATGTGATGAGGCCGAAAAAGACTATAAAAAGTTTTTAGCCCTCAAGAGAACTTATCCCGAAAAGGAAATTGTACCGAATAAGCTTGTTGACCTGTTTTGGCACCAGCATATTCTGGATACTCAAAAATATGCTTCAGACTGCGAAACCATCTTTGGTTACTTTGTGCACCACTTTCCTTATTTTGGAATGAAAGATGAACAGGATATGCAGGATCTGGTAGACGCGTTTGAAGAAACCAAAGCGTTGCATGCACTACATTTTGTAGGAGACTATGCAGGTACTATCCCAAAATGTAAAGCGCACAGGTGCAGAACAGCCTGCAAACCAGTAAAGTGTAAATAGATTGTTGTTTCAATACCTAAACCTTATCATCACATTCGATCTGTAGCATTTTGCAGTTCATCTGAAGATCAACACCTGCCAAAGTATTTCTGATGGTGCTGTAATGGCAGTGTTTCTGTTGACCTTTGGATAATTGTAAATGTTTTAACCTAACCTGCCATTTTATTGCGTTACAACGGATTTTTATACTGGAAAGCTTTAGCCGAGAAATACTAATCCAACTGATTCGGATCAACCAAATAAATACAAGTATAATATTTTAAAGGTTATCGAGAAGCGTAACCTGAAGGAAGAAGCAATTGCTGAATTAATAGCGGATTTTGAAAATAAAATATCTTCCCTTTTTGAATTTATTAGCCAAGATGAAATTTACAGTGATTTTTTTAAGCTGTACAGAGAATTCACAATCCGAAATGAAAATTTAGGTGATTTCTTTATTAGGGAAACTAAAGATATCCTTAGCCAATTATGCTATGATTTTGAAAGAACATTAAAATATAGGATTCCCGAAAATGTTATTATTGAAATTGCCGAAGGCTATATTTATTTATCAACAGATAACCTAATTGCGGCACAAACTGTCTTCGTTAAATATAGCCGTTTTGCTGCTGCTCTATGGTTCAAATCGTTGATGAGGGTACATTTGAGCAAGGTTCGTGGATAAAAAAAGGGATAAAAGCAATCCAAAATTTTTTGTAGAGAAATTTAAAGGTGTGGGTGGAAAGATTTAGATTGTCGCTGCATTCATTCTTTAACCGTTAACGAGTTATATTATTGTATCATCTCATATTACTTCTCATCTCAATATATTTAATTTTTCCTATTTTAGTCACTTATAGTACTAAACCGCCACAATTGTCTTCTATTAAAACTCCGTCAAAAACTCAGGTTTTAGTTTTACCGGCTTATCATGGTGATTCAATCATCGTTAAAACTATCGATGGAGATGGAAAACCCTTTTACATGGTTATCGATGGAGGGACAGCAAAAACTTATGACGATACTTTAAAACTCGAATTGAGAAAACTAGCGTTCATCGATATTTTGGTGTTGACACATATCGATTCAGACCATATTGCCGGTCTAATCAAATTTATAAAAGATCCATTTTTCAAAACGTCCCAAATTGGGAAATATTGGTTTAATTCAAAAAATATCAAGTTTCTTAGAAATAGTGAGAAAATAAGTTTCGGGCAGGCAAAGTCATTTGAAGAATTGTTAATTGATAAAGGAGAAATTAAAGGGAAGTGGTCCGAAGACATATACATTGGTGTAACTCCTGCTCTTCCTCCTGGGATTATTATTGAAGTCTTGTCTCCAACTGCCGATGTGCTCAAAGAACTTTACAGCAAGTGGCCAGACCTGTCCGATGATTACAATAAAAAGTTGACCGATATAAACATCGCAAACCGTATTGTCCCGTCTCAAATAGGTAAAGGTAGCCTTCCCGATCTTGCGGCGAAAGATGACAATCCCGAAAAGAGTGTTAGTCAGGACTTGTTTAACAGCTCTTCTATCGCGTTTGTACTTCAAACATTTGACCTCAGCATATTTTTACTTGGGGACGCACATCCTGAAATTATTAAACAGGTGATGATTAGTAATGGTTATTCAGTTGAAAAAAGGTTAAAAGTTGATCTTGTAAAAATTTCTCATCATGGTAGTAAAAATAATACGATTAATGATGTTTTAGACATGATTGATTGTGATAGATTTATTATCTCTACCAATGGGGGAAATTCTACTCATGCGCATCCGGACCGCGAAACGATTGCCCGAATCATTTATCATCCGGAGAGAGTGAGAAGAAACTTTGAAAAGCATCGCAAGATTTACTTAAACTATCCGAAAGCTAACATCGAAGTAAAGGCAGGTAAATTTATTGAAGACTCAGACCTGATCACGGGTAATTGGGAATTAGTGGAAAGCACTAACATTTTTGAACATGAATGAGAAAATAATTAATAAACCCTGCGTACGCATCAAAATTGTAATTGACGGTGAACTAAAAAGCCATGGGAGTGGTTGTTTAGTAAAAGGCAATAATGGCTTTTTTGTAATTACCGCTTACCATTGTATTTATGGTGATTATAATGCGTTCAAAGACGTCAAGATTGAACAAGTGCTAATTGAAAGTCAAGATTTATATAATACGCCATTCGAAAAAATAGAATTGGTTGAAGTAGTTGCTTCGGATGAGCAGGGTGATTGGGTTTTACTTAAAGTAGATTACGCTGACGATGAATTTCCTGAGGTACTTATATCTGAGACTTTTAAAACAGATATGCCGGTTACTTTCACCGGATTTCAGTATGTTAACCCAGATCAATGCAGGACATTTAAGAGTAGAGTTCTAAATGGGATATCAAATAATGAATTTCGTATAACACTTTCGGAACAGGATAAATTTAAGAGAGGCACCGATGATGCAATAGGTTTATCTGGAAGTGGTGCTTTTATCATTAATGAAAATAAGTTCTACTTGATTGGCGTTTTAAAAAGTGTTATCGGGTCAGAGGCATTAAATAATGATATTAAGTGTTGCCCGCTTGAACTAATTATTGATACGATAGGTTTGGAAAAATTTGATATTTCTACTGAAGTGTTCGGTGATAATTGGGGAAGCGACCAGTTTGGTGAACTCGTTTTAAGTGATGCAAGGAATTTGGTAGAAAAAATCGCGGCTGTAGATGATAAAATGTCTTCCGCAAAAATCCAACGCTATTGCAGAGAACTCGCGTTAGGTAAATCGGAATTATCAAGCATCCTTGAGCGTGACTTAAGCGCAATTAAATATCGGATATTCGAAGCATGCCAAGGTGATTTAGTTAATTTCATCGATACTAATATTAGTGGGGAACTAACCACAGAGCAAGTTAATCAGCTAATACAGCAATTCACAAAAAAGGCAATTGAAATTATTCAAGTTAAATCTAAAAAATATCTGTATCCTATTTTAGATAATGATTTGATATATCGCATTGTTCTTGATCTTATCAATGAATGTTATCTTTCTTTCGATAAGGAGGGTATTTATGCAGAATAAAAATGCAGCAAAAAAGCGACTGATGTTTATTCAAAAAGAAGATTACAACTTTTTGGCTTATAATACTATCATTTTACTTAATGCTCTAGATTGTACATCAGAAACAAAAAGATTTAAAGATTTTAGGAAAATCGCTTACCTAATCGACCTTATGAATGAAGGAGGTAACCCCAAAGTGCTTGACGAAAGCTTTCTGGCTAAAATATATACACGTGCCCAAATAAAAAAGAAACTGCTTCACCATTTGGTTATCATACTTAAAAACAAAAATTATATTGGCGTCTCTAAGAATCTTTCATCAAAAACTATAGACCTATGGCTGAGAAAAGAGTTTATACCAGTGGACTTCTTGCAGACGGCATTGTTTGCTAATGAAAATGCTAATGCACTTACATTAAAATCAGAAATAAGTAAGATTAAGACATTGGCAATTAAGACTTTGGTAGATAAGATTTTTACTCAAAACAACGTGCTCACATGGGAAGTCTGATTTTAAAAAAAATTCGTTATTTCGGAGATGCTTATTTTTATGAATCACCAGATTTGCGTCCTGGTATCAATATAATTCTAGGTGACAATGGATCTGGAAAGAGTACGTTCAGTTATTTCATCGAATATGCCTTGGGTGGTAAGATAAAGCCTTTTACCGATGATGATGCCGAGGGCCGTTATTCTCTAATTTTAAACGATACAAATAATTATGTCCATCTTGATCTTTCGATAAATGGGATAGCCTATTCATTTAAGCGTTTTATCAATTCTTCCGATATCTTTATTGATGAACCTTCTGGCACTCAATCGTATCCTCTTGATAGAAAAGTTGCTCCATTTATCTTTTCCGATTGGCTATTGGGAAAGCTGGGCATACCTTTATTTGAACTTTATATGGGAGGTGTGCACTGGTATTTTAATTTTAATGACCTTTTCCGGTTGCTTAATTACGACCAGAATACAGAGCCTCGAAAAATTTACAAGGCACCATTGGCTGAAAACTTCGTCGCAGACTCTATCGTGATCAGAAAATCTATTTTTGAAATACTCTTAGGAATTTCATCCGCCGATTATTTTAAGAAAATAGATATTGCCAGAGCAGCTATGAAAAATAGAGATGTTGCAAAAGCGCTTTGGGAAAATTTTGCGGTAAATCACGAAGTAAGTGGTGATTTTGAAAAACTTTCGTCGAGAAAAGTTGAGATAGAATCGACATTAATAAACCTTGAAGTAGAAAGAAAAGGGCAATTGAAAGAGAATACCACGGTTGATGATAAAATGGGCGAATTGGCTCAAATAAAATCAATTTTGGTGGACTTGGAGTTGAAGTTATCTCAAGATAGGATTGCCATTGGATCACTTGAAAATGAAAAAGCCAAGATTGACATTCTTCATAGGGGACTTGAAGATGAAATTGCTCAAATTGAAAAGATTATTTTTACCCATGAAAAACTTGATCTTTTTGCTATGGAGCTATGTCCTTTTTGTATGACCAAAAAAGATGTCGTCGAAGGTTATTGTATATGTGGTTCTAAGTTTTCCAATGACGATTATGAAAAGTTTGTTTATAATGCGAACGAATACAAAGACATTCTTTCCCATAAACAAAAAAGTATCAAAGCGATTACAATAGGAAAAATTGCTTACGAGGATGACCTGTTAGAAAAAAAACAACGCATTAAAAAAAACACAAGCCTTTGGGAAGAATACGCCGGAAAATTAAAAAATATTATTAGTACAGCCGAGTTCGCAGGCAATTCAACGGTTATTGATGATTTTAATGACCGAATCTTTTCGCTCAAAGACGAATTACTTAAAATCAACTACGGGCTAAAAAATAGTTCGGAACAAAGCCGGCTAAAAAAAGACTTCGAGGAAAAAAACAAAGCATTTGGCCTAGCACAAAATAACTTAAATAGGGCAAAAGAATTATATGATCAAAACAATGCGAATACAATAACCCAGTTTAATCAAGTTTACAGCAACCTGCTCTCAAAGTCATCGTACCAAAGCCATGAGGCTTTTATAGACGAAGATTATATGCCTTTTATAGACAACAGAGAATACAAGGCGAATAGCAGTGATGTACCAAAACGCCTAATGTATTACTTCACAATTCTTGCTTTGTCTTTGAAACTTAATTCAGTTAAACATCCTAGATTTTTATTGATAGACACACCAGAGGATTCAGGTATTGATACAGATCATTTAAATCAAAATTTAGCACTGCTAAATGACGCTGTTGCCTACGCAAAACAACCAGATGGTTTAACAAAAGATTATCAAGTAATTTTAACTACTGGATATGGAAAATTTCCGACAGAATTTGAGAGTTTCGTGATTGAGCGCTTTTCTGAAAAAGAAAGCAACTTCATATTGAAGCCTCGTCCCATTAGCTCTAATACAGATTTAGACCCATCTGAAATTGATAAACCTGAAGCCGATCCTGAATAGTTAATCAAGTAATACCTAATGAAAATTTATTAATGACTCCGTTTATTTATGATTGATTTCCTAAAATCTGATGTTTCTTTTGCTGCTTTTCTTTTAAAGAAAAGTAGTTCGGGCAAATTATCCGAACGTGATATCATCTAATATTTAGATAAATAATCTGTCAAATAAATATTTCTGTGTAGGTCAGCGACATCTGTGTCGTCGACCTACGCATATTTAACTCGCTAATCTTTTTAAATCATCTAAAAAGCGGTTCGATCTCTTTCCCCTACGGGCTAAACTAAATCGTCCAATTAGCTTGAATAAGTAGCCCGTAGTGAATCGAACCGCTATCGTTATTGACGATTAAAACGCTAATCGTCTCAAATCTTCTAAGAAATATTTCGAGAAATGTCCAGTGTGGGCTAGCTAATAGCGTTTGGATAACGATTGGAAATATTGTAAGTATTAAGTACCTTTAAGCAAGCCAAAGGAAAAGCTAAGAACCGTTAACAATACGTTAACAGAAAAATGAAAGGCAGTCACGATCTAACGTAACTGCCTGATTCTGAGGTAGCGGGAGCAGGACTCGAACCTACGACCTTCGGGTTATGAGCCCGACGAGCTACCAACTGCTCCATCCCGCACTATCTTTGTTGGTATTACATAATGGGCATAACTCCGAAATGTTTGTTCCAATTGTCAAAAAAGCAATTTGCTGTTCCTTTTAATTGGTCTGCAAAGATATAATTCGTTTCTTTGCAGTCCAAATAATATTTTAATTATTTTTTTATGGCGCATAAGGCAGGTTTTGTAAGTATAATTGGTAAGCCCAACGCGGGTAAGTCAACCCTTATGAACGCACTGGTGGGCGAAAAGATGAGTATAATTACTCCAAAGGCGCAAACCACCCGCCACCGTATTTTAGGTATAGTTAATACCGACGACTACCAAATCGTGTTTTCTGATACCCCCGGCATCATCAAACCTCACTACGCATTGCATGAGAGTATGATGCACCAGGTTGACGGATCTATTGTGGATGCCGACCTGATATTGCTGGTTACTGATATCCACGAGGAATTTAACGAGCAGGATGTGATTAAAAAACTGGAAGGGTCAACGGCCCCATTGGTTGTTTTGATCAACAAGATAGATCTATCCAGCGAAGAAGAGGTAAAGGAGAAGGTAGACTACTGGCAGGAAAAACTGAACCCGAAAGCGATTTATGCGATATCTGCCCTGCACGATCACAATATTAAAGCCGTTATGGATTTTGTATTGGATGGCTTGCCGGAGCACCCCGCGTATTATGAAAAGGATGCGTTGACGGACAGGAATGATAGGTTCTTCGCTTCAGAGATGATCCGCGCGCAGATCTTTAAACAATACAAAAAAGAGATCCCATACAGCACCGAGGTTATTGTTACCGCGTTTGTAGAGGGCGAAAAGCTGCATCGAATCAGCGCCGAAATTATTGTGGAGCGCGATTCTCAGAAAAATATCATCATAGGCACCAAAGGGGAGATGCTGAAAATTGTAGGCACTTATGCCCGTAGGGATATGGAAGACTTTTTTCAGAAGAAGATCTTCCTGGAAATGTTTGTAAAGGTTATACCCGACTGGCGCAGCAAAAAAAATTACCTGAAAAAGTTCGGATACGAATAATAAATATTTACGATTTACGAATTACGATTTTAGATTTATGCTGATCGGGTTTGTAAATTAGCATATAGGGTTTAGATGCGGTTAAATCGTAAATCTAAAATCTGCAATCTAAAATTGAAATGAGTAATATAGTAGCCATAGTAGGCAGGCCAAACGTTGGCAAATCCACCTTATACAACCGTTTAACCGAAAGCCGTAAAGCTATTGTTGACGATTTTAGCGGCGTAACCCGCGACAGGCATTACGGCACATCCGAGTGGATAGATAAAAAATTCACGGTTATTGATACCGGCGGCTACGTAGCCAATTCCGAAGAACTTTTTGAGGTAGCCATCCGCGAGCAAGTGCTTATCGCTATCGAAGAGGCATCGGTAATCTTATTTATGGTTGATGTTACCACAGGTATCACAGATTTAGACGACGAGATCGCTAACCTGTTACGTAAAGGTAAAAAGCCGGTATTTGTTGTTGTAAACAAACTGGATAATAACGCCCAGCTGGCCGATGCTTCCGAATTTTACAGCTTAGGCCTTGGCGAGATCTACACCCTGTCATCAATGACGGGTTCTGGAACAGGCGAACTATTGGATGAGGTTGTTAAACATTTCGAGGATATCCCTTTTGAAG
This sequence comes from Mucilaginibacter sp. UYNi724, assembly GCF_054057495.1. Classification (NCBI taxonomy): domain Bacteria; kingdom Pseudomonadati; phylum Bacteroidota; class Sphingobacteriia; order Sphingobacteriales; family Sphingobacteriaceae; genus Mucilaginibacter; species Mucilaginibacter sp. UYNi724. The sequence continues at coordinate 20,538 of NZ_JBSRZI010000005.1, forward strand.
AGAACACCCGCCCTAAGTATGCCATTATTGGCCGCCCTAACGTAGGTAAATCATCAATTATCAACTCCCTCATTGGGCAGGAGCGTAATATTGTTACGCCAATTGCCGGCACCACGCGCGATTCTATCCATATCCATTATAACCAGTACGGTCACGATTTTATGCTGATCGATACCGCCGGGATGCGTAAAAAAACCAAGGTAAAAGAGAATATCGAATTTTACTCGGTAATGCGTACCATCAAAGCTTTAGAAGAAGCCGATGTGGTGATTATTATGGTTGACGCGGTTGACGGACTTGAAGCGCAGGATGTGAACCTGTTCCACCTGGCCGAGAAGAACAAAAAAGGCGTGGTTATCGTGGTAAACAAGTGGGACCTGATAGAAAAGAACAACAAAACCATCAAGGTATTTGAAGAACAGATCCGCCAGAAGTTAGCGCCATTTAGCGATGTGCCTATCGTATTTACATCGGTATTAGAAAAACAGCGAGTGTTAAAGGTAATTGAAGTGGCCAACCAGGTTTATGCCAACCGTGCCCGCAAGATCCCTACCAGTAAACTGAATGAGATCATGCTGCCGATAATTGAAAAATATCCGCCGCCATCGTTAAAAGGCAAGTATGTAAAAATCAAATACATTACGCAAATAGCAGGTACATCACCAATGTTCGCATTCTTTTGCAACCTGCCACAGTATGTAAAAGAACCATACTACCGCTTTATAGAGAACCAGCTTCGTGCCAATTTCGAATTTTCGGGAGCGCCTATCCAGGTTTGGTTCAGGCAGAAGTAAGAAGCTTTAATTTTATATTAAATAGCGATGGGTTTACTCATCGCTATTTTTGTTTACGTGCGGCCAGTATCAGTGAAAGCACAGGAACCGGGAGATAAAGTGGGGGGTAATTGAATGCCTATACTATTTGTTGTTTTGCTGAGTTTAAAATATTAAATTTGAGTATGGACTTGATCGCCGAAAAATTGGAATTAGCGAAACGCTTGTTAGATGTTGAGGACGAGGGTTTATTGCTTCAACTTAAACAGGTGCTTGATAACGATGGAAAGGATTTTTGGGATGACTTACCAGAAAATGTTAAACAGGGAATTGAGCGCGCTAAAAAACAAGCATCGGAAGGTAAATTAACTCCGCATAGCGAGATAATGGCCAGGTACGCTAAATACCTATGAGCCATACCATTTATTGGACAGATGAAGCACATGAGACTTTTGATGCCATTGTGTTAATCCTTGAAGATAAATGGGGTTTAAAACAAGCGGGGGTCTTTGTAAAACGAGTTCAACATATTTCAACTTTAATAGCTGATCAACCCTATTTATTCAGGGCGTCAATAACCCATGATTTAAGGCAGGCTATTATATCCAAATAAACCTCTATGTTTTATGAGGTTAACGAAACCACAATAAACATATTATTCTTTTGGGATAACAGGCAAGAGCCTTTGTTCGATCTTTAATCGAATATTACATCTATTCAATTATGCAATCTCCACTCAATAAATATAACGTCAAATTTCAGGAAGCGCTGGCGGGGTTAAACCCCGAGCAGTTAGCTGCTGTAAATCAAATGGATGGCCCTGTGCTGGTAGTTGCCGGGCCGGGCACGGGCAAAACGCAGATTCTGGCGGCGCGTATCGGCAAGATCTTAACCGATACTGATGCCCTGCCGAGCGAGATACTGTGCCTTACCTACACCGATGCGGGTGCTGTTGCCATGCGCAAGAGGTTGTTTGAATTTATTGGGCCCGATGCCTACCGCATCAATATTTACACCTTCCACGCTTTTTGTAACGAAATCATCCAGGAGAACCTGGAATATTTTGGTAAGCTTAATTTGGAGGCCTTGTCAGATCTGGAATCGGCAATGTTGTTTCGTGAACTTGTGGATGAGTTTGATAAAGAGCACCTGCTGAAACGCTTCACCGGGGACGTTTACTACGATGCCCCGCGGTTAAAAAAATTGTTCTCGACCATGAAGACCGAGAACTGGACAGAGGAACTGATCAAGCAAGCCGTACAGGAATACCTTGATGACCTGCCAAACCGCGATGAGTTTGTTTACAAACGCGCTAATGCCAAAGCAGGCATCAGCATAGGCGACCCGAAGCAAAAGGACATAGATAAAGTTCAGGAAGCCATGAGCAAACTGCTGGCCGCCGTGAGCGAGTATCAAAACTATTCCCGCAAAATGCGCGATAATAATTGGTATGATTACGACGACATGATCCTTTGGGTGTTAAAAGCCTTCCGTGAGAATGACGAGATTTTGCGCCGCTACCAGGAACGTTATCAGTATATTTTAGTGGATGAGTTCCAGGATACGAGTGGCTCTCAAAATGAGTTGTTGAAGTTTCTACTGAATTATTGGGAAACCCCCAATGTGTTTGTGGTGGGCGATGATGACCAGTCGATATTTAAATTTCAGGGTGCCAACATGAAGAACATCCTGGATTTTGCCGGCGACTACGTTTCTACCCTGCAAACGGTTGTGTTGAAGCATAACTACCGTTCTAACCAACACATTCTTGATATATCGAGGGCACTTATCAATAACAATAACGAGCGCCTTACCTCCCAGTTAAAGCTGGATAAAAACCTAAAAGCATCTCACCCGCGTTTTACCGAGGAGATTGTTGAGCCAATCATCAAGGAATACGAAAACCCAAGCCAGGAACTGGTAGATGTAGCCCTGAGTATAAAAAGATTGGTAGATAAAGGCACATCGCCCGGGGAGATCGCGGTGATATACCGTAACCACAGCCAGGTAGAAGAATTACTACACTTTTTAAATACCCAGCACATTGCCGTAAATACTAAGCGAAAGATAGATGTGCTAAGCATCCCGTTTGGCGAGAAGATCATTAATATCCTGCGTTACCTGAGTATGGAATTGGACTCTCCGTATAGTGGCGATGAATTGCTGTTCGAGATCTTGCATTACGATTTCTTCAGCATCCCGCCTATCGAGATTGCCAAGGCCAGCATAGCGGTATCTAAAGAGAACTTCACCACCGCAAGTAACAACCTGCCAAAAACATCGCTGCGCCGCTATATCAGCGAAATTAAATTGATAGCCCAGGCCGATCTGTTTAGTAAGCAGCCTGCCCAGCAGGAAATGAAATTTCTGGTAAACGATATTGATGCCCTGCTTACCGATGCAGTAAGCGTTACGTTGCAGCAGTTTTTCCAGAATGTGATAGCCAAGATGGGCATCCTCAAATACATTATGCAGCAGCCCGATAAAGGCGTGCATATGCAGGTATTAACAAGCTTCTTCGACTTTTTGAAAGATGAAAGCCGTAAGAACCCCGAAATCAAAATAGCCGACCTGATTGTTACTATTGACCTGATGCGCAAAAACAACATCAGGCTGGAGTTGAACAAGGTTATCTTTTCTGACAATGGCATCAACTTTCTTACCGCCCATGGTTCCAAGGGCCTGGAGTTTGAGCATGTCTTCTTTATTGGTTGCGATAAAAAAACCTGGGACAGCAAAGGACGGAACAGCGGTTTCAGCTATCCGGATACGCTCACGAGGGCAGCATCTGACGACATTGCCCAGAAAGAGGAAGCACGCCGACTGTTTTACGTGGCGCTTACCCGTTCAAAGCAATGCCTTAATATTTCTTACGCGGGTAAAGATAAGAACGGAAAAGATCAGGAACCATCGCAGTTTATTGGTGAGATATTGGCCGACACACACCTACTGGTAAACCATCCAAAGGTTAGCAGCGATGATATGCTGGAGTTTTTCGCCACGCAATTTAACGAGGCTGATAAACCTGTGGTGGAGTTGTTGGATAGGAATTACATTAACCAGCTTTTACAAAATTATACGCTATCGGTTACACACCTGAGCAATTATCTGGATTGCCCGCTTAGGTTCTATTTTCAATGTTTAATCCGGGTGCCATCAGGTAAAAGCCCGTCGGCTACCTTTGGGCAGGCCGTGCACTGGGCGCTTAATAAAACCTATCGCCGCTTAAAAGAGAACGACGATGAGTTCCTGTCTACCGAAGAATTTCTGAAAGAGTTCCGTTGGTATATGTACCGTAACCGCGATTCGTTCACCAAGGAAGATTTTAAGCGCCGGGTTGATTATGGCGAAAAGATACTGCCGCTATATTACGAGCAAAATGTATCTACCTGGAACAAAGTTGCCCAAACCGAGCGCAGCATCAAAAATATTGAAGTAGCCGGGGTACCAATAAAAGGTAATCTGGATAAGATTGAGTTTGACGGCAAGCAGGTAACCGTGGTTGATTACAAGACAGGCCGCGTGCGTAACGCCAAACCCAAACTGGAACGCCCAACAAACGAAGAACCCAATGGCGGCGATTACTGGCGACAAGCCGTTTTCTACAAGATCCTGGTAGATAACGACCGCACCAACGATTGGGAAGTGATCAACACCATTTTTGATTTTGTAGAACCGGAAAAAGAAGGGGAGTATTTTAAAGCCAAGGTGGTGATAACACCACAGGATATTGAAGACGTAACAACTCAGATAACCACCGTTTACCAAAAAATAATGGCCCACGATTTTAATAAAGGCTGTGGTAAAGTTACCTGCGACTGGTGCCACTTCGTAAAAAGCAACTTTAAACAGTCGGAGAGTTTGCTGGAAGTTGCCGAGGGAGAAGATGCGGAATAAACTATTTTTTCTTTGTCATCCTGAGCGATAGCGAAGGATCTGTTATTGAACTATCCAATCGTATTTTGCTTGGCGTAGATCAGATGCTTCACTATCATTCAGCATGACAAGCTTTTAAAATAGGAAGGGCGCTGTAGGCACTCTTCCTATTTACATATCCATCATATCGTGATCCATCTTACGTTTGCTGCCGCCCATTTTCATGAGGCTGGGGGTAACGCGCAGGTAAACCTGGAACCCAATGGGTGCTGTGCCGTAAAGCGGCCTAAGCGCTTGCGGAGAGGCGTTCAGCGTAGCTTGCAAGCCAATGGTCAAGTTTGTTTGTTTAAACGTTGATACAATACGGTTTGTGCCGAGTGTGATGGCGTTAATGCTAAAGTTCGGGTCGCCGGGGTAAAGTGTTTCCAGATCAAGTTCGCCGGCATCTTTCTGCACGTATTCGTACCGGCCGTAAATTGCGGTTTTGTTTAACTGCAGGCTGTTTTCTAACAATACAGCAGGCTGCGTGCGGCCATGGTGGCGGTTTTGCCCGTACACCAAAGTAGTGGCAACATAGCTGTTCTCACCAAGCATTTTAGTGTGAATAGCCGATGCGGTAAAGCGGTCTACGTCATCACTCGGCTCGGCTTCTTCCGGGCTCTTTAGCCAGCCGTTTGATACCTGCAATGCCCACTCTTTTGATGGGTTAACCGACAGTCGTACCGAGTAAGAATCAAACTTAGGTTTGTCAAAATTATATCGGTGCTCATCAGGTTCGCGGCCGGTAAATATCGACCCTTCCAGTTTTACGTTCTTGTATCGAAAACCTAAAGTAGCCGTACCAAAAGTGATATGCGTAGCATCGGCGTAGTGGTGACTTAAAGGCGCGTCGGGGTTATTCATAGCCGATAGGCGGTGCATAAATACCGGCGGCCCAAGTGCAGGCTCGCCCGGCATCCCAACGGAAAGCGATACGTCGGTATTTTTGGCGACACGTTGGGTGTAGGCTACGCTCAGTTCCGAAAATAGGTCGTGCGGGTGCTGACGGTCAACCAGTTTTTTGCCTTGATAAGATTCGCCTGTTTGATACAGCAATGGGTAGCCGCCGTTACCTACCGTGAAGGCATCCAGCGAAAACATGGTGTTAACCGCAAACAAACCATTACTACCTACTTTACGCTGCGCCATGTACATAAACCAGTTGGGCACATCAAACTGGCTGTCTCCTCGGCTGCCTTTGTTAAAAATGTCCTGCTTATTATACCGCGCAAAAAAGCTTCCGTGAATCATCTGCATCCACTTTTTACCGTGTATCATGTACATATACATCGGTGTTTCGTCGGGCACCCAAGAGGTTCCCGAGGCATCACGGTTCATTGGCAGATCGAGCGAGAACTGGCTGGTCATGCTCATGCTGTGGCGGGTAGTATCATGCTGCATTTCGGCCATCATTTTGGCATGATCGTGCGGCATGGCTTTTTTGGTGGTGTCTTTTTGAGTATGCTGCATATGGTCCATTTGCTGTGCATTGGCGGCAAAGGATATTATCAGTACAAAAAGTATGGTGATATATTTTTTCATTGGGTAGAAGTCTATAAGTTAAAAAAATTGTACTCGAACCGTACCAGGTACATGTTGACGCTGTTACGCTGCATATTATTGTACAAAGGGGTTCGGTACGAGAAATCGAGCCGGCAAACGCTATTGAAAATGAATTGTACTGCAGGTGCAACATCAAGGTAGTTTTGGTTATACCCCGGGTTGTTTTTGCCAAGCAATTCTACATACAGGTTCAAATTTACCTGGTCGTAGCTTTTGTATTGTTTTGGCAGCACCAGATAACCGGCAGATAGTGTGTAGGCCAATGCTTCTTTAGCACCGGTAATAGTGCCATGATCGTTAACACTATTTAATCCCCTCAGGTAACTACCCGATGCAGACAGAGCCAGCTTATGCAGCAACTGCGTAAACACCAAACCGCTCTGTAAGCCCGAATTATCGCCCTCTAATGCAATCTCCTGTTGCTGGTATGGATTTCGGCTAACAGCCGCTTTGCCAAACACCGCCCCGCGGAAATGGGTTTGCACCGCATCAACAGAAAGGAAACGGTACTTGGCATAAAAGCTGCCACCTTCAAACCTTTGGTTGCTTTGATAAAAGTTGGATGTGTACACGGCGCCATGCAACATCAACTTGCCCGTAGCACCGTACATGGCTTCTAAAGTAGTCCGGTTTTTAAATACGGATGCTTCGGTAAAACCCTGGTTCTCCAACCGGATACCCAAAGAGTGGGCGGCCATATTGCTGGCCGGTTCGGTGTTTACATATAACTCTTGCGCGTGCGCAAAGTATGCCAATGCCGTAAGGCAAAAAGCCAATAAAATAACTTTCATAAGTTGGTCTTAAGAAAGTGCTTAAATTGCTAAATGATACGTGCGGCCTGTAGCGGTAGCTGCCTCTTCGGGGGTTTTACCTAAATGCTTTTTGGTAACCGAATTTGGCGCGAAACCTTTATCTACAATGGTTACAGTAACCGGGCCGGCTAAAGCCTTGTCGGCGTTAAGCAGCTTGTAGGTGTTGGCACCATAGGTAAAAACATTATCGGCAACCTTGGTATTATCGAAGTTAAAGGTAGTTTTCAGGTAACTTACCGAGAAGCCCGAGTCTTTAACCTTTTTGCTGATCTGGGCGAAATCTACCGGTACATCATTTTTAAAAGTGATAACGTAGATGTTACGCATCAGGTCGGGTTTTATCTCGCTAACGAAGGGAAGTGCCTTTAATGACTTTTCGGTTGTACGGGCGCAAAGTGAGCAGGTAAGGCCGCTAACTTGTAGTTCGGCTTTGGTAAATTGTGCTTTTGCAACGGTTACGGTTGCTATAAGTAGAATGATATATACTTTTAAAGTTTTCATGTTATTAAAATTGAATTTGAAATTGATAAGTTAATCTTGCAAAAGATCCACTATCAGATTTTCAAAGTCCGGTTTTTAATAAATGATGGGACGCTTTGTTTTGGCGCGTCGGGTGGGCCGCGGTCAAAAAACGCATTCAATAGCATCTGATGCACAGGCAAAATAAAATCGGCAAATGTGGATGACGGAATAGTTACCGGGGACACTTTCGGGATAAATGAATTAGGCTGGCTTTCGTGGCTATCCTTAACTTTTACGTCAAGCTTAGTATCCTTACAGCATTTCATTTTGCTTTTAGCCATTGGCTTAACGCAGCTTTTGGCCGGGGCATTTATTTTGATATCGGCAACGTGATTACCACAGTAATGCAAGTTAAGGGCAAAGCCGGTTGATGTAATTACGTACATCAATACCATAAACAATATGCCGCCCTTTTTTATCATTAAAACAAAAGTACACTATTAACTGCCTCATTTCAAACTTGTAAAGCATTTATTTATTGTCCAATGTTTGGAAATAAAATATAATCCCTTTTTATACAAGACTTATTTCGTCACTTTTAAAGTTGCTGTTACCTTTCCGCAATCCAGCATATCATCGCCATAATATGGGTTGCGGATGTCTTCGGTTTCGCTTAACCACGCGGCTCTTTTCATGGGGCAATACTGCTGGTAAAGCGTAGTGCCGTTAAGTTTTAACGCCGATAAAAGGCTGTACATGTTTTTGGACAGACTTTCGAAGTGCTCGCGCTGATGGTCAATAACCGTGGTTTGGCTAATATGGCGGCTATCAAATTTTAGTTTATCCAGATAGGTAGCCAACAGCTTTTGCTGTGCAGGTTTTAAACCTTTAACCGATGCAGATAACGCTTCTAATAGCTCCGCAGAGCGGGTTTTAGCTAATGCAGCGTTACTGCCAACCAAAGCGTTTTTTACACCGATGTATGAGGTGGTTACTTTATCAATTGCCGCGTTTTGTGCGTTTGCCATTAATATGGTGCAGCTTAATAGCAGGGCCAAAAATATTGCTTTCATAATTTTATGTATTGGAAGGATGCTTTGAAAATATGGTACCGAACAATATCGCAAAAATCGCGTAAAAAATCGTTACTATCCAAACGATGTAATGCAGGTGTATATTGCTAATAATGGCTTTTACCAAAGCCGGGCCGCCTATAAAAAAGTGCGCAAAGTTAGCTACTGCTATTGGCTTGTTATATATGCCGCCAATAATGGCACCCTTAGCCATCCAGTTAAGCATAGCAAAACCGAAAAACAACGCCCCTAAAATTTGTAATTGCAACTGGTAAAGTTTGGAAAAGCCCATGCCGGTGTAGGTGGCAATCTCTTGCGGCATAAAGGTGAAGGCAACACCAATAAACGCCAGGAAAATGGCACTCGCCATCATGATAGGTTTAGTGTTCATCCACCTAAGGTATCAATTAATGGCTGTATTGTTTGATGATCTCCTTACATCCTGCCTCTATCAGTTTAAAAATCGGGACAAACTGCGTATCGTCGTAATATGGGTCGGGAACTATCTGATCGCCCAAAAGCATTTTAACTTTCAGTCGGTCGGCATTGTTTCGCGCCATGGCAAGCACATTACTCAAGTTGTTTTTATCCATCACCAATATCAGTTCGAACGCGTCAAAATCGCTGGTACGGAACAAACGGCATACTTGCTTGCTGATATCTACGCCCTGGTCGGCAGCAGCTTTTACAGATCGCCTGTCGGGCGCTCGGCCAATATGCCAGTCGCCCGTACCTGCCGAATCTACCTGCCAGTCCAGCCCGGCCTTATCTGCCAGGTTCTGCATAATACCCTCCGCCAATGGCGAACGGCATATATTGCCTAAGCAAACCATTAGTATTTTCATGATGCGAATATGCAGATATGCAAATGCAGATTAAGGAATTTGCATATCTGCATATCCCCGTATCTGCACATCGGGCTATGCCCCAAATATTTGATTTAATAACCCCGCTAATCTAACGCCGCCTTTTACAAGCTGCCGGTTAAGGGTGCCGATGTATTCGAAATTGTACCTGTATACGTTTACTTTATCGCCATCTTTATTGCTTGCATAAATCTTTGCTGCTATTTGTTTAGACTCGAACAGCCACTGGCTAACCGGTGCTTTTTGCCATTCGGCGCGTTGCGCGGCAGTTGTATGGTTTATCCAAATGCTATATTCGGTATAGCTTAATTGCTGAAAATCTATCAGCTGGCTATCCCAGATAGAGTGCAGGTTGGTTTGGTTATTAAACCACATAACCTTAACGTCGTTACCACCTTTATCGCTCAGGTGGCCGGTGTGCAGGGGCTGGTGAACGTCTTCTACAACGTGGATCAGCATACGTAGGGCAAGCAGTTTATTGCTTTTAGTGGTGGTTTTCTTTTTAAGTTCACCAACTAAAAAGTTGATCTTGGTATAGGCGTCGGTAGCAGTATCTTGTTTTAAAAATGCCTGCATTTCGGGATAGCTGTATTCCTTATCAAAGTTTATAAAATGCCAGTTGTACAAATAACTATACTGAGGGTCTGATTTGATGAAGTCGGCCCAGTTGCTGGTCATCGCTATGGACTCGTTGCCCAGTATGGCTTTAATGGCGGCGCGGGCTTTTGCGTTAAGGTAACTATCGGCAATTTGGCCGCTGATGCGGTGGCCGTTGGTGCCCCATGCCATGGTTTGGATAGGCAGGTAAATGATGGCGATGCCTAAAATGATTTTTTTGAAAATGCTGGTTTTCATATTTTTTACAATGGCTTTGGTGTACAGGAGTTTCTTTTTACTAAACGTGTATTAATGGCTATCACGCTTGATGTTGGGTTGAACTGAACAAGCGAATCTGACTTCTTCACTATCTTAAACCGCTCTTCGTAAATGCCCGATCGGAAGCAGCCCGATGGGTCTTTATAGCTGTAGTCGGCATTGCAGAACAGGCCGCGCACATGCAGGGTATCGTTCCGCTGCTCGTAAACGCCTTTAGCATATTCTGTCCATTGGCCGCTTTTGGTACAGCTATCTGCACCGGTGTTTGCTTTACTGATAGTTTTGATGCTCACAAAAAACGAATCGCAATTAAACTTAAGGTTATATAAAGAATAACTTACCAATTGTTGCTGCATTGTTACACTATCCTGCTGCCACTCGCCCTGCAAATAGCTCTCGCCCGGCGTTTGCATATCTGGGTTAAACTTGCAGGCAGTTTGCCATAAGAAGGTGAAAGCTATCCCGATAGCTATCAGGAGGTAAAAGGCGAAAGCTTTTTTCATGAAAGGGATAATTTAAAAGCCTCTCCCCAAAACGGAAAGAGGCTAAATTCTGCTCCCCTTAAGGGGGCCGGGGGGCTGATTATTTTAAGCTCCCTATCATATCTTCGGGGCGTACCCACTCGTCAAATTGCTCGTTGGTGAGGTAACCCAGGCCAACCGAGGCTTCGCGCAGCGATAGGTTATCTTTTAGGGCAGTCTTGGCAATTTTAGCCGCGTTCTCATAACCAATGTGCGGGTTAAGCGCGGTAACCAGCATCAGCGAATTTTCGAGGTGCTTTTTAATCCCGTCGTAGTTTGGTTCGATACCAACCGCGCAATGGTCGTTAAACGATACGCAGGCATCGCCTATTAACCTTGCCGATTGCAGAAAGTTTGCCGCCATAAGCGGTTTGAAAACGTTAAGCTCATAATGGCCGTTAGAGCCGCCAATGCTAATGGCAACATCGTTACCCATAACTTGCGCGGCAACCATGGTAACCGCCTCGTTTTGGGTTGGGTTAACTTTACCCGGCATAATTGACGACCCCGGCTCGTTATCCGGGATATGTATCTCGCCAATACCCGAACGCGGGCCCGATGCCAGCATCCTGATGTCGTTAGCTATTTTCATTAACGATACCGCTATCTGTTTTAACGCGCCGTGGCTTTCTACAATTGCATCATGCGCTGCAAGGGCTTCAAACTTATTTTCGGCCGTGATGAACGGCAGGTTGGTGAATTTGGCAATGTACTCGGCAACTTTAACATCATAATCTTTTGGCGTGTTGATGCCCGTACCAACAGCAGTACCGCCAAGGGCAAGCTCGCTAAGGTGATCGAAGGTATTATGCAAAGCTTTTAAACCATGGTTAAGCTGCGATACATAGCCAGAGAATTCCTGGCCCAAAGTAAGCGGCGTAGCATCCATTAAGTGGGTACGGCCAATTTTTACAACGCTTTTAAAAGCCTCGCTTTTTGCCTTTAAGGTATCGCGCAATTTTTCGATCCCCGGGATGGTTACATCGATCAGGATCTTGTAGGCCGCGATGTGCATAGCGGTTGGGTAGGTATCGTTTGATGATTGTGATTTGTTCACGTCATCATTGGGATGGATAAAAGTTTTGCCTTCGCCCAGTTTATTACCCTGTAAAACGTGTGAACGGTTTGCTACTACCTCGTTCACATTCATGTTTGATTGTGTGCCAGATCCGGTTTGCCAGATCACCAGCGGGAACTCGCTGGCAAGCCCGCCTGCTAATATCTCGTCACATACCTGTGCTATCAGGTCGCGTTTATCGGCAGGCAATACGCCCAGATCGGTATTTGTATAAGCCGCCGCTTTTTTAAGGAAGGCAAACGCCTCTATAATTTCCTTCGGCATTGATGCCTCGGGGCCAATTTTGAAATTATTGCGCGAGCGTTCTGTTTGTGCGCCCCAGTATTTGTCGGCGGGTACCTGTACCGCGCCCATGGTATCATGTTCGGTTCTGAAACTCATATGGATAGTATGTTTTTGCGAGGGCAAATTTAGGGTTTTATGTGGGTTTAAGCCAGTTGCAATAAAATTAAAACACTGTAAAATGCCGGATACTAAGGCAACCCTGCCAGATACTGTTTCATGATTGTGCAATACGCGTAAACCCTGCAGTTTTATATCAACAAACAAATACTAACTTAACACCGCGAATCATGAAACTCCTAATTACCAAGACCGCTTTTATAATTTTGTGCTTACTCGCGCTTTGTTGTAGAAGCATAGCGCAAAAACGCCAACCTAATGCAGGGCAAGAGAGGCACTTTGCCCTGGTTGGTAAAACTTATGTTGATACCACAAATTCAACACCCGAAAAAATGGAGTTTTACCATAAGCAAGTGCGGTTAAATAAATTTGCTAACGAGCATTTCTACTTTAATTGGCTTGGTAAACAAAACATCGGGATACGTTTTGACACCACAAGCAAAAGCAAAATTTACGAAGGCCTAAAGCAAACCGTTAATGGGCGGGAATTTACCAGCATCTTAATTGACGGGACAACTTCTGCAGAGGTTATCATCCAAAATATCCAATCGGAGCCCCAGGCGTTAAATTACTTATATCGGGTTGTTAAGAATAATAACCAGGAGCTTATTGGTTGGAGGCCGCCCTTCAATATCAAAACCCTGGCCGATGGCACCAGGTACGCTTACTTAGATAAATTTGATTATACGCCCGGCCAGTTCATTAAGGTGGAGATTTATAATATCAAAAATTTTAGTGAGCAGGACGCCGTGTTTATCGACTGGAGAAAAGTTGAGCCTGCAACGGTAAATAGTTTTGTTGATTACGTCAGCAAACATTCGCACATTCCCGATAATGGTTATTATTCAAAAGTATTAACAGATACCCAACGTACTGTAGAGCAATTTGGGAAGCTTATTGATGGAAAGTACACAATGCAACAAAGACCTGTACGATATAAAGACTTTATTGAAACCACATCAAAAAGCAACCTTAAGTTCAGAGCTGATGATTCTGTTCAAAACATGAGTTTTTTTATACGTAATGGCGAAAGGGCTTATAATTACAAGGTTAGCCTTAAAAGAACTGTGGATGGACATACCGACAGCATTAATTTAGGTGAGAACAATACAAGGTTTAGTCTTTATAAAGAATTTTGGAAAAAGCCCGGTACATATCAAATTACGTTTACGCCCAAAATATACCAGCCGGGTGGCGAGCCTATAACATTACTCCGTAGCCTGGCCACAAACATTAAATTTACGGTGTTGCCCCCACTGGATAAACAGCGCACTATTTCTATAAAAACATTAGGTTATATATTAGTGATATTTTTAACTACAGGTGGCTTTATGTTTGCCATGTATCGCGATAGCCAAAAACGAAAGTTAAAACAGGAAGCACAAAATAGGCAGATAGCATCATTGCAGCTACAATCGGTAAGGGCGCAGTTGAACCCGCATTTTATTTTTAACGCCCTGGCGGGGATCCAAAACCTGATGAATAAAAATGAGATAGAGAACGCCAATAAATACCTGAGCAAGTTTGCCCGCCTTACCCGTAATGTGTTGGATGATGCCAATAATGAACTTACCTCTATTGAGCATGAAACCGACCTGCTGAACGATTACCTGCTGATGGAGCAGATGCGCTTCGGCTTTAAGTTTAGTATCGCGGTTGATGAAAAGGAGATAGACCAGCAGATCGAGATTCCCGCCATGTTGCTGCAACCTTTTGTAGAAAACGCGGTAAAACACGGGGTTTCGGCATTGGGCGATAAAGGCAAGATCGATGTTGCGATAATTAAAACGGATGCTACACTTGTGCTATCAGTAACAGATAACGGCAATGGCTTTGGCGGAGATACAACTGGCGGCATGGGTATGAAACTTTGTGCCGACCGGATAAAACTGCTGAACAGCATTTATAAAACCGCCAACATTGTGATGCACAAAATATCAAATAATAACGGGACATTAATAACCATTGAACTGCAAAACTGGCTATAATGAAAGCGCTGATAATTGACGACGAAACCTCCAACCGGGAAAACTTGCAGCAGCTGTTGCAGGTTTACGCGCCCGATGTGCAGGTAGCTGCTTTAAGCGATAGTGTTGACGACGCGCTGAAAGCAATTATACTCCACCAACCACAGCTGGTGTTCCTGGATATACAGTTGCATGCCCAATCAGGGTTTGATCTGTTGAAGCAATTGGGCGATATCAATTTCGAGATCATATTTGTGACTGCCTATAATCAGTATGCTATACAGGCCATCAAATTTGCCGCGTTAGATTACCTGCTAAAACCGATAGATATTGACGAACTGAAGCTGGCAGTGGATAAGGCCCGCAAAGCCATAGCCCAAAAACAAAAGAACGACCGGCTTAATCACTTACTGGATTATTTGAGGGATGATAAAAAGGCGCCAGTCCGCATCGCCCTGCCCATGTTTAGCGAAACGCGCTACGTAAACATTGTGGACATTGTACGATGCGAGGCAGATAATACTTACACCAAATTTGTGCTTGCGGGCGGCGAACAGATCCTGGTATCAAAAACACTAAAGGAATATGCCGATATGCTAACCGGGCAGGGCTTTATCCGCGCGCATCAATCGCACCTCGTAAACATTACCTTCATAAAAAGCTGGCTCCGCGAGGACGGCGGCAGTTTATTGCTGACGGATAATACTAAAGTCCCGGTAAGCAAATTAAATCGCGAGAAAGTAAAGCTTGCCTTATCGGGCGTTATTTAATTAACAGCGTTGCTTTTTGCCCAGCTATCCAACGCCATAACTTTATCCGCATTATCTTTTACCCATGCTGTGTTTTCAGGGATGGTAGCCTGGCTTATTACCCGTACAAATGTGTCAAAATTATCCGTCTGCGATAGCTTGTAAAAATATTGCGCGTACTTATATTGTTTACCTGACGTGGCAGCAAACGCGGTAAAAAGTTCTTTTAATTGCGCGTTAAGCAACGCAGTGGGCGAAGCGTATTTACGCGTCATAAACCCGGCTAATACTTTGGTAATGGTTTTGTTTTGGGCAAAGGCTTCGGCTTTGGTGGTGGCTGTTGGTATATAACCAACTTCGGCCTCGAGTGTACCGCGTTGCAGCATGCTTTGCAGGTTGCCAAAGGCCTCTTTACTACGGGCTGACTTTGACTCTAATTGTAAAAAGCGGCAAAAGCCAAGCACGGCATCCACGCGCTTATTTTCATGAAAGGTGACCAGCGCGTACATCCTGGTGCTGCCCGCATCCATAGAATCGCGTTTAATGGCGCCAATAAAACTTTGTTCGGCATCTGGGTAAAGCTTACTGCGATATTGTACAATGCCTAAATTATAGTAAATACGTTGGTTGGTACTATCGGTTTTTAAACCATTCTTATAAGCTTCAATAGCTTTGGGCAGCTGTTTTGCATTGCCGTAAATACTCCCCATTAAACTATAAGATGCGGCGGTAAGTGTGTTGCTTGCATTCGTTTTAATGGCCGTTTCCAGGAAGGGGATGCCATCCGGCCCTTTGCCGCTGCTAAATAGGGTTAAAGCCATTTCGTAATTGGCGCGGGCGTTTGCAGGTTCGGTAACTAACGCGTTTTTATATTTCTCTATCGCGGCGGCATATTGTTTTTGGCGGTACAGTTGCTGGCCCTCTTTGTTAAGGCTGGCCACGTCTTGTGCAGATGTAATGCCCGTAAAAACAGTTAAAAATAATATTAGGCACGCCAATGATCTCATACCCAAATTTACGGTTTATTAATATTTTTGAAACATTAATCAGATTTTAATCTTTTACCACTTATATAATTTTTAATTTTCGCCTTTCGTTTTGTGATTGATTTTTTACCTATGAGACAAGTGTGCACAACTGTCATTTCCCTTGCTTTTTCTTTACTTTCTTTAGCCTCATGCTCCCGCGGAAAAGGCGATAATAAACAAGGCATCGCCGATAACGGCAAACCTTTTAATACTACCGAACTACTTAAATATGACCCTGCAAAAGGCGATAAAAAGATAGAAGAATTTATGGAGCACCTGCACAAGGTGAGTGGCTTTAACGGAAACGTACTGGTAGCAAAAAAAGGTAAAATAGTGTATGAGGGCTCTTTCGGTTGGGCTAACCACTTAACACGCGACAGCCTGAAGTTAAACTCGCAGTTCGAGCTTGCTTCGGTAACCAAAACCATGACGGGTACTGCCATTATGCAGCTTTGGGAAAAGGGCAAAATCAAACTCGACCAAAACGTTAAAGACTTTTTCCCCGATTTTCCGTACGATGGGGTAACCATCCGCCTGTTGCTTACCCACCGCAGCGGTATGATGAATTACGTTTATTTTTTAGATAACATTTATCGTAGCCAGCACCTTAACCAAAAGAAAGGTGTTACCAATAAAGAGGCCATGGCGTTGATAGCCCAATACAAGCCAGCACGCTTTAATAAGCCAAACGCCAGCTTTTTATACAACAATAGCAACTTTATGGTGCTTGGCGCCATTATAGAGAAAGTGACCGGCATGAATTATGCAGATTACATGAAAGAAAATATTTTTAAACCTGCGGGGATGACGCACACTGCTGTTTATTCTAAAGCGGTTTACGATAAGATCCCGGTGGATGTTGTTGGGCACGACCGTAACAGCTGGAAATACTCGGTAGCGCAAAACTTTTTAGATGGGCCAGTGGGCGATAAAGGGATTTACAGTACCGTTGGCGATCTGTTTGTTTTTGACCAGGCCCTTAAAGCAGGCCGTTTAATAAAACAAGCTACGCAAGATTCGGCTTATACAGACCGTAACCCTATGGTGCGTGGGCATTTCAATTACGGTTACGGGTGGCGCTTGTTTACCAGCCCAGGCCAAAAAGTAGTTTACCATACCGGCTGGTGGCACGGTTTCCGCCATATATTTTTGCGCGATATGAAAAACGATGTCACCATTGTTTTGTTAGGTAATGTAGTAAACGGCAGCCTGCTGCACCTGGACGACCTGTTTAAAATGACAGGCATGCCTGTAGTGCGCAAAGGCGCCTACAACGGGGCCGGCGATACCGCTGAGGATTAAGCTTCGGATGTGCAGATGCGTGGATATGCAGATGTGCAGATGGAGAATTGAAAAGATATTTACCTGGATATGCAATTATCTGCAAATACGCACATTTACATATCTGCACATTTTAATTATTATGTTCGATAAATTAATGGAAGCCCAGCAAAAGGCTGGCGAAGTAAAACAACGTTTAGATGCCATAACCGTTACCGGCACTGCTGAAGGTGGAAAAATTACCGTAACTGCAAATGGTAATAAGGTTGTAAAATCGGTGGTTATTGATCCGGATTTATTAAAAGATGCCGATAAGGAAGAACTTGAAGAGCTTTTGGTTGTTGCCATAAACAAAGCTATTGAGCAAGCCGAAAATCTGAGCCAAACCGAAATGGCAGCCATGACCCAGGCAATGCTTGGCGGAATGGGTGGCTTGGGTAATCTGTTTGGCAAATAAAACTATTACGTCTAAAACAGCTACAACACTATGAAACTTACATATTACGGGCAGTCGACCGTTGAATTGGTGGCCGATGGCAAAACATTGCTCTTCGACCCGTTCATCACACCAAACGAACTGGCAAAGAACATCGATATAAATAGCCTAAAGCCTGATTATATCCTGGTATCGCACGGGCACGGCGACCACGTTGCCGACTTGGTTACCATTGCTAAAAGCAGCGGCGCAAAAGTTATTTGCATTGCCGAAATTGCGGGTTGGTTGGGCAAACAAGGTGTAGATAATGTACATGGTATGAACATTGGCGGTGGCTTTAACTTTGATTTTGGCCGCGTTAAGATGGTAAACGCCGTACACTCGAGCACTATGCCGGATGGTTCTGCAGGTGGTAACCCTGCAGGTTTCCTGATCTACTCGGAAAGTAAAGTGATTTATTTTGCAGGCGATACCGCGCTTACCTACGATATGAAATTATTGGCCGATGATAACATAAATTGGGCATTATTGCCAATTGGCGATAACTACACTATGGGTGCCGATGATGCCATCAAAGCAGCAGATTTCATCAACTGTAAAAACATTATCGGGGTGCATTACGATTCATTCCCGGTTATTAAGATTGATAAAGATGAGGTAGCCCAAAAATTTATCAAAGCAGGCCTCAATCTAAAATTGCCTAACGTTGGCGATAGTTTAGACTTGTAATGTTATAGCTCTATCAACAAAAAATCCCTCCTGACGTACGTTGGGAGGGATTTTTTGTTATAAGAATAAAATACTTTAAAGGATTAAAAAAATTACATCTTCATTGCGGTGTCTTTCTTCATCATGGTGTCCTTCATCATTTTCTTACTCTTCATTTTTTTCTTCATCGGTTTTTTCTTAGTAGTGTCCTGTTGTGCTTGCAGAGGCGTTGCGGCGAATGCTTCTACACTCCCAAAAGTGATCGCGGCAACCGCGATCATACAGATAGTCTTTTTCATAATGAGTTAATTTTAAGTTATTTAGTTTATTAATTAAACTTCATTAACTCATAATTGTTGTGCTATCTTTTAAATTAAATAACAGTGCCGTTTGGTATAATGGCGCGCTTTTTAATAATTACAATACCATCGGTAACCGTATAAGTGGGGAAATCCCCATCTGCTAACGGCTCGCCGCAATTAATCTTCACATCGTCGCCTATATAAGTGTTTTTGTCGATGATGGCATTTTTGATGCAGCACCTGTCGCCAATACCCATAATAGGTTGATTATTTTCTTTCGCTACCGCGATCTCCTCAAGCGTTTGGTAATTATCACTACCCATCACATAACAACTTTCTATCTCGCTCTCTACACCAATACGGGTACGGATGCCAATAATGGAGTGGATGATGTGGGCGGCGTTAATAATACAGCCGTCGGCAATGATAGAGCGGTCTATCAGCGTACCCGATATTTTGGTTGGCGGCAACATGCGTGCACGCGTATAGATCTGGTTTTTGTTGAACAGATTAAACTGCGGGATATCATCTGTAAGGCCAAGGTTGGCGTCAAAGAATGATTTGATAGTACCGATATCCGTCCAATACCCTTCGTACTGGTAACTTATAACCTTGTGGCCTGCTATAGCTTGCGGGATTATTTCCTTGCCAAAATCGGTATGTTCATTTCCTTCCAGCAACTCGTAAAGCAGGTTTTTGTTAAAAATGTAGATCCCCATCGATGCGAGGTAAATGCGGCCCTGGGCCTTCATTTCGTCGCTAACATCAGATACCAGGCTTTCGAAACCTGACTTTGGTTTCTCCACAAATGAAGTGATCAGGCTGTCAGAATCTGTTTTCAGGATGCCAAAACCGGGCACATCGCTTACGTTCACCGGGATGGTTGCGATAGATATATCAGCTTTTTTATCAATGTGCTGCTGTATCATTTCTTCAAAATCCATCTGGTACAGTTGGTCACCAGATAGGATCAGCACGTATTCAAAATCGTGCGTAGCCAGGTGGTGTAAACTCTGCCTAACCGCATCGGCCGTACCCTGGAACCAACCACCGCTTGTAGGCGTTTGCTCGGCAGCTAAAATGTCAACAAATGCCTTGCTAAACGTGCTAAAGTGATACGTGTTTTTTATGTGTTTGTTAAGCGATGCCGAGTTAAACTGCGTTAAAACAAAAATACGGTTGATACCCGAATGCAGGCAGTTAGAGATAGGGATATCCACCAAACGATATTTACCCGCAATTGGTACTGCCGGTTTTGAACGGGTTTGTGTAAGTGGTGCCAAACGGCTGCCCTGGCCGCCTCCAAGTACAATACTGATTACTTTAGATGTCATATCTTAGGAATTAAACTTTGGTACAGGTTTATATATTCTTTTGCCGAGCGGTCCCACGAAAAATCGAGGTTCATCATGCGTTTGCGCAAGGTTTGCATTTTGCGGGTGTCTCTATACAGTACAACCGCGCGGTTGATGGATACGCAAATATCATCAACCGTAACATTGTTAAAGCGTATGCCGTAACCGCCTTCTTCGCCAAAGTCAATCACGGTATCTTTTAAGCCGCCGGTACTGCGCACTATAGGCATGGTGCCGTAACGCATCGAGTACATTTGATTTAGGCCACATGGTTCTACGCGCGATGGCATCAGCAGAAAATCTGCCCCGGCGTAAATTAAATGCGCCAGCGATTCATCATAGCCTATAAACACATTGCAGTTTTTTGGGTACAGTTCCTTCAATAAGTTTAGCGATATTTCGGTAGCGCTATCGCCTGCGCCAAGTATCAGGAAGTTTACTTTATCGCCGTGTTCTTTTATGCTTCGTTCTATAGCCGCAGGTAGCTGATCTGAACCTTTTTCGACTACTAAACGGCCTATAAAAGCTATTAGAGGTTTATCTAACGACAAGCCAAAACGCTCGCAAAGGATCTCTTTATTTTTTTGCTTGCCTTTAGTAACAGTTGTCTCGTTAAAGTGTTCGGGCAGCATAGGATCGGTATCGGCATCCCAAACTTCGGTATCTATGCCGTTGATGATGCCTACTCCTTTATCGCGCTCTACATAAAACAGGTACTCTAACCCGTTAGAACTGATACTTAGTTCCTGCAAATAACTTGGCGATACGGTGGTGAACTTCCAGCAGCATTTTACTGCAGATGCCAGCGGGTTAATGCCGCCGTTCCAGTCCAGCAGGCCGGTCTTATAAAAGTCGATCTCGGGCAGATAATGTAAATTTTCCCAGCCAAACGCGCCATGGTATTGGCCGTTATGAATGGTAAACACCGTTGGGATGTGCGACAGCCTGCGGTACAAATAAGAATTATACATCAGAAAGGGCACCAGGCCCGAGTGGTGGTCATGGCAGTGGATCAGGTCGGGCGTTTGTCCGCTCCAGTTTATCCAATCCAGAAAGCAGATCTGGAACGCCAGAAATTGTTCCCTTTCATCCGGGTAGCTGTAAATATTTTCACGGTCCAGCAACCCGGGGATCTTTACCAGATAAAGCTCAAAACCCAGTTTATCGGTTTGTTCCTTTAATATCTCGAAATAGATCCTGCGTGTACCCAGTAGCGTTGTACCCTGAAAAACAATATCAAAAGTGTTTTCATGAACAAACTTGCGGTTGTAAAAAGGCATTACCACAGCGGCTTGCATCCCTGCCTGGTTTTGGTATTTTGGCAACGCGCCAACCACATCGGCAAGTCCCCCAACTTTAGCAATAGGGTAGCATTCGGCACTCAGGTGAAAAATTCTCATTCGGGATTATATGATGGTTAAGGTACTAAACATTTCCCCAAAGGAACAAACACATAATTTGAAAAATGTGTTTAAAAAAGTGATATTATTTAATTAGAAACAAGGGTTAATTACAATATCGGCATTAATGCTAATTGGTGGGTGGTGTCTATTGTGAAATTAGCAATGACTAATCGAGATGAGGGGGTAAGCCGGAAAGCAAAGAAAATGTTACAACTAATAATGAATGGATTACTTTCTTCAATGTGATAAAAATCCTAAATTGGGTCAACTTAAATTAATATCATGTTCAAGAACCTTATTATTATAAGTGTGTTCGCCGTTTTAAGCATTAACGCATATTCCCAAAAATGCAACTGCGAAACGGAAGTAAAAAGCATTGCCGGTTTTATGGAAAAGAATTATGCGGGCTTTAAAGACAAGCAAGCCATTATGACTAAAGCCGGCTACGATAAGATGTTTAAACAGTATTTGACCTTAGCTAAGGGGCCGCATGCAGATGAACATTGTCTCATGATCATTTCACAATATTTACAGCAGTTTAAAGATCACCATGTTTCTGTCCGTTCCAAATTCGACGCAACCAAGCTCGATTCGGTTTACATGGCCCAGCGAGAGATCATCCCTTTATCTGATAAAAAAATAGCAGAGTTACGTCAATCACATGGCTTTGAAGGGGTTTACGATTTTCATGATCCTGCAAAGTATAAGATAGCGGTTATGAAAGATAAAACCCCGCTGCGAGACTATGTGGCGGTGATCATCAGCTCTAACCTGCCCGGCTGGAAACCCGGAATGATCAAGTGGGAAGGTAAGATGATAAATGATACAATGGCCCGGGGCGTTTTATATGTGTTAAACGGGATGCCAAAATGGGAGGGTTTTTATTTCAAAGGCGACAGAATTTACGGCGACTGGCACCGCGAAGGTACCACGGTTGAAAACCCGGCTTCGTACAAATATGAGCCTGTTGCTTTCAAAAAACTATCGCCTAAAACGGCTTACTTAAAAGTATCTACATTCGATTCCTCTAACGGGAAAAATATAGATTCTATAATCAACGCCAACAAGGCATTACTTAATATTATGCCTAACCTGATAATTGATCTACGGGGTAACGGAGGCGGATCTGACTGGACGTTTGCACCATTAATGAACCTTGTTTACTCCGGCCCGGTTAAACATATTGGTAACGATCTGTTATCAACAGATGCTAACATTGAAGGTTGGAAAAGTTTCCTTACGGATGAAGACAGGTCGGAAGAGAATAAACAAGGCATCCGTACGATCATTAAAAGCCTTGAAGCTAATAAGGGGAAGATGGTAACTAATACAAAAGATTTTGACATTACAGGTTACACCACTTTGGCAAGCCCTAACAAAGTAGTGATATTGATAGATAAAGGGTGCGGCAGTTCAACTGAAGAGTTTTTATTGGAAGCCCGCCAAAGTAAAAAGGTGTTACTCATGGGTAAAAATACTTCCGGTACTTTAGATTACTCCAATGTGCTGACGGCTCCT
Organism: Mucilaginibacter sp. UYNi724; assembly: GCF_054057495.1. Taxonomy (NCBI): domain Bacteria; kingdom Pseudomonadati; phylum Bacteroidota; class Sphingobacteriia; order Sphingobacteriales; family Sphingobacteriaceae; genus Mucilaginibacter; species Mucilaginibacter sp. UYNi724. The sequence continues at coordinate 43,626 of NZ_JBSRZI010000005.1, forward strand.
TTCCCGTGCATGCCCTATATAATTGGCTATTCGAGTTCGCGTAGCCGCAGAATTGATGTTAGCCAGGGAATTGATAATATAGGCATAAAACCGGCAAAATATCTTCAAGAAAACGACGATTGGATACAGAAGGCAAAAGCCGAATTAGAGAATCAATAAACACGTCAGAATGAGCATCTCGACCAGCAAATTAGTTAAGTCTTCGACAGGCTCAGCCTGGCAAGCTCTTGTTAATGTGCCTCCAACCAATTCGAACCTGTACCGATCTCTACCATAATGGGTACCTCGGTTTTGATGGCGTTTTTCATGTTTTCCAGGATGATGGGTTTTACAATTTCTATCTCGTGGTTGGGCACATCAAACACCAATTCATCATGCACCTGCATGGTCATGCGGGCATCCAGCTTTAGTGCTTTAAACTCGCGGTGGATGTTGATCATGGCTATCTTGATCATATCTGCAGCCGAACCCTGGATGGGGGCGTTAATGGCATTTCGTTCGGCAAAGCCACGTACGGTTTGGTTAGCGCTGTTAATATCGCGCAAGTAACGGCGGCGGCCCATCAGCGTAGTTACGTAGCCATTTTGGCGGGCAAATTCCATGGTATCGGCCATGTATTGTTTAATGCCGGGGTACTGGGCAAAATAGTTTTCAATGATCTCGGCAGCTTCTTTACGCGGGATGCCCAAGTTTTGTGATAACCCAAATGCCGACTGCCCGTAAATGATCCCGAAGTTTACCGCCTTGGCATTACGGCGCTGCGTGCTATCCACATCTTCAATTCCTATGCCGTAAACTTTGGCGGCGGTAGCGGTGTGGATATCTATATTATCGATAAAGGCCTGGCGCATGTTAGGGTCTTTGCTGATCTCGGCTATTATTCGAAGCTCTATCTGCGAATAATCCGCAGATACGATGCTGTGGTTGGCATCACGCGGGATGAACGCCTTCCTCACCTCGCGGCCACGCTCGGTACGGATAGGAATATTTTGCAGGTTTGGATTGTTGGAACTTAAACGCCCGGTTGCGGCTACCGCCTGGTTGTAGCTGGTATGCACACGGCCTGTTTTCGGGTTCACCATGGTAGGCAAAGCGTCTACATAGGTTGATTTTAGCTGTTGCAACTGGCGAAAATCTAAGATATCCCTTACAATGTCGCTTTTGGCAGCAAGGCCTAAAAGCACATCCTCGCCGGTTTGGTATTGGCCGGTTTTGGTTTTTTTGGCTTTTGGGTCGAGCAGTAACTTCTCGAACAATACCTCGCCCAGTTGTTTTGGCGACGCGATGTTGAAACGTACGCCAGCCTTTTCGAACACTATTTTCTCAAGTTTGGCTATGTCTATTTCCAGTTCTTTTGAAAATTCAATTAAAGTTTCGTGGTCTATTTTAACACCTTCGTGCTCAATATCGGCCAGTACATATATTAGCGGGTTCTCTATTTTATGCAGCAGGTTTTCGGCTTCAACTTCTTTTATTTTTGGCTCAAATACGGTGCGGAGCTGTAGCGTAACATCGGCATCTTCGGCGGCGTAATCTTTTATCTTTTCTATTTCCACATCGCGCATGTTGCCTTGGTTTTTGCCTTTGGGGCCAATCAGTTCTGTAATGGAAATAGGTTTGTATTGCAGGTAATTTTCTGACAGGATATCCATACCGTGGCGGGTATCCGGGTCTATCACGTAATGTGCCATCATGGTATCAAACAGGTCCCCCTTCATTTCTACATCATACCATTTCAGCATCAGGATATCGAACTTCAGGTTCTGCCCGGTTTTGCCAATGTTTACATCCTCAAATACGGGTTTAAACTCGGCAACTATTTTCTTAGCCTCGGCCTCGTCATGTGGTGCCGGTACGTACCAGCCGTGGTGATGTTTGATAGCAAAGGATAGGCCCACCAACTCGCAATGGTTAGCATCTGTACCCGTGGTTTCTGTATCAAAGCAAAAGTGCTTTTGTTGTTTTAGGATGTTGATGAGTTCGGCACGTTTCTCAAAGGTATCGGCTAAAATATATTCGTGCTCAACCGTGTTGATGTTCTTGATGTCAACCGGCTCGGGTGCTTCGTAAATATCCTGCACATCTACAGATAGGGTTGTGCGGCCCTCGGCAGTAGCATTGCCAAATAAATCAGTTTGCCCCGACACCGCCCGGGTTTCGGTAATGCTGAAATCATCGCCAAACACACGGCGGCCCAGCGTACGGAACTCCAGTTCGGCAAAAAGTGGCTCAAGCAGATCCTTGCTTGGCGCGCACATTTCCAACCCTTCTTCGTCCAGTTCTACCGGTGAGTTTAGGTTGATGGTTGCCAGCTTTTTCGACATCAGGCCCTGCTCTGCAAAGTTCTCTACGTTCTCGCGCAGTTTACCTTTCAGTTCGTGGCTGTGGGCGATGATTTCCTCTACCGAGCCATATTGTTTTATCAAAAGCTTGGCAGTTTTTTCGCCTACGCCGGGGATGCCGGGGATGCCGTCTACCGCATCACCCCAAAGGCCCAGGATATCTATCACCTGCTCGGGGCGCTCTATTTCCCATTTGGCCAGTACTTCCTTAACACCCCAGATCTCCATATCATTACCCATACGGGCAGGCTTGTAAACGCGGATATTATCAGATACCAGCTGCGCAAAATCCTTATCGGGCGTCATACAATAAACCTGGTAACCTTTCTTTTCGGCTTTTTTGGCAAGGGTGCCTATAATGTCGTCGGCCTCGTAACCGTCGCTGGTGATGAGCGGGATATTGAAACCAAGTACTACTTTAAAAATGTAGGGAAGGGCTTTGCTCAGGTCTTCGGGCATGGCCTCGCGGTGGGCTTTATAACCTGCAAAATCGGTATGGCGTTCTGTTGGTGCATCGGTGTCAAAAACCACGGCCATGTGGGTGGGTTTTTCTTTACGTAAAACCTCCAGCAGGGTGTTTGTAAAACCCATCACTGCCGACGTATTAAAGCCGCCCGATGTAAAACGCGGGTTTTTACTTAAAGCAAAATGCGCCCGGTATATCAGGGCCATACCATCCAATAGAAAAAGCTTTTTCATTTTTTGTTGATTGTACCGATGATTTTGGGATTACACCGATGATTTCAAAAATACGATTTCAAGAGGTTAATATCGAACACAGAATGCCGAATATTGAATGATGAAATATTTCGGTGTTTTAAATTAAGGGGGCGATGTTCTTTATTATTTACCTGAACGAACAGTTTGGCACATGGTCGTTAACCATCCCTGTGGCCTGCATAAAGGCATAACAAATAGTGGTACCGAAAAATTTGAAGCCGCGCTTTTTCATGTCCTTACTTATCGCGTCAGATTCGGGTGTGCTGACGTGCGGGCCGGTATATTCGGTAACGGGTTTGCCGCCGGGCATAAAGCTATACAGATATGTATCAAACGAGCCAAATTCCTTTTGCACATCCATAAATAAGTGCGCGTTCCTGATGGCCGAACTTATTTTTAAGCGGTTGCGAATGATGCCGGCATCGTTTAATAAACGCTCTTTATCCACTTCATCAAAGGCGGCCACCTTTTTCACATCAAACCCGGCGAATACTTTGCTATACGCATTGCGCCTACGCAAAATAGTGATCCAACTTAAGCCGGCCTGTGCAGCTTCGAGTGTGAGAAACTCAAAGAAAACACCATCGTCGTGCACAGTTTTGCCCCACTCTTTATCATGGTATTCCATGTAAAGTGGGTTGGTTCCACACCAGGTGCAGCGGGTTAGGTCAGTTTGCGATTTTGAGTTTGTAGTTTGCATAGGCATCAAATTTAACATTAAATAATAATCGCCATTGTGAGGTACAAAGCAATCTTTTTAGGACAATTGTACCTCTTGCATAAAGGATTTGCTTATTAATGTTTATTTTCATCCGGCCCTATAAATCATAAATTTACCGCATAATAGTAACCACATGGAAAGCATATCTCCCAATATTTTTGTAACCGACATGAAAGCCACTGTATCTTTTTACAAGATATTAGGCTTTGAACTAACCATGACCGTACCCGAAACCGGCGACGAGCTGGTGTGGGCTATGATGGCAAACGGCGCGGTTACCATGATGTTCCAGTCGTTTGAGAGCTTGGCCGAAGAGTTGCCGCAAATAAGCCGAACGGATGGTGGGTCGTTATTGTTATATATCAATGTGAAAAATATCAATGCGTTTTTTGAAGATATAAAAGATAAAGTTACCGTGCTTAAAGGCCTCGAAACAACCTTTTACGGCGCTACCGAATTTTCGATATCAGATAACAACAACTACGTGTTAACATTTGCAGAGCACCAATAAATGATAAGCTTTAAACGGGTTGACCATTTCCACGTTTGCGTACCGCCCGAAAGGCTGGAAGAAGCAAAAGCCTTTTACACCGAAGTGTTGGGGTTGGAATTAATTGATAGGCCCGATCATCTTTTTTCATCGCCGGGTTACTGGTTAAATATAGGCGACGTACAGTTGCACATAGGCGTGGAAGCTGCCCTGCCGCGCACCATACGCCATGTGGCGATGGAGGTATCAGATGTTGATGCTGCCCGCAAGTACCTAAAAGATAATGATGTTGAAATTATAGAAGAGCCTATTATACCCGGCCGCCGCCGTTTTGCTTTCGTTGACCCATTTGGTAACCGCATGGAATTGTTGCAGCTGCTTTAAAATCATTGGTCTGATTTACGGGTGCACCAGGTTATTGAACTGTTGGTAAGTATCGGATGCTCGTAGCGGCTTCTACCATTTTCCTGTATGATGAGCGTGCGAAACCATACTGCGCTGGGGATATTTTGGCTTATTGTAGCGATTTTTACCGACTACAGCAAAAAGAGTGATGGTGTTAAAGCGCCAATTCTATAGCAGGGTCCCAAAATATTTCTTTAAAATTTTGCACCTGGTTATCTATCACTTCAACGCCTTCGTTTTGCAGCATTTGTTCCATGGTATCGCCACCAAAATGGAATTTACCGGTTAGCAAACCCTGTTTGTTTACTACCCTTTGCGCCGGCACCGGCGGGTTGGCCGTTCCGCTGGCCATCATGGCGTAACCCACAATACGCGATGATTGCTTTGACCCAAGATATGCCGCGATTGCCCCGTAAGATGTTACCCTGCCCTTCGGGATTTGTCTGACCACATCATAAACATTATCGAAAAAGTTGTAGTCGGCCATTGCAGGGGTTAAAAGGTAAACTTAAGGTAGTTGATGTTTTTATTATGCTGCAGGTATTTTTTCTCGTAGTAGGTTTTGATGGAGAGCACCTCGTCCGCATATTCCGAATGGTAAAGGTCTTCGGTTTTAGCGAATAGCTGTAAGTTAAGCTCTGTTATTTTCTCGGCTGTATAAGCATGCAGTTGGTCATTATCGGTTTTTAGGTTCATATAACCGCCCGGTTTAAGCACTATGCGGTACATATCCAAAAAGCGGGGAGAGGTGAGGCGTTTCTTCTCGCGGCTCAATTGGGGCTGCGGGTCCGGGAAGGTGATCCAGATCTCGTCTACTTCGCCGGGGCCAAAGTAATCTACCATGTTCTCTATCTGGATGCGTAAAAAGGCAACGTTGTTCACCCCATCTTCGGTAGCGGTTTTTGCGCCGCGCCAAATGCGATTACCCTTGTAATCTATCCCGATAAAGTTTTTATCGGGGAACATGGTGGCCAGGTTAACCGTGTACTCACCTTTGCCGCAGGCGAGTTCTAAAACCACCGGGTTGTTGTTCTTAAAAAAACCGGTAGCCCAGTTGCCTTTATAAGGTTTGCCGGCATCCAGTTGCAATACATTACTGAAAGTTTCTATTTCGGCGAAGCGCCTTATCTTGTCTTTTCCCATAAAAAGGCAAAAGTACATAAATTTTTAAGTAGGTAATCTGTATGTCCCTCGTAGAAAAGGTTAACAAAAGAAAAGGGATAAACTATATAAGCTTATCCCTTCAATGTCTTGTTTCGCAACAGGATGATTATTTTAATATGCCTGGTATGCCGGCACGTCGTCTTTATCAAGTAATATTTCGGTTTCGTTCTTTTCTTTCTTTTTGAAAAGGTTGTTGAATAAGCCCTTTGCTTTATCCCAAACACCAACTACGTTATCTTCACTAACATAATGCGATGCCTTTTGCGAAAGGATACCCACCAACGTCTTTACAATAAAGTTAGAGTGTTTGAACAAGGTTTTATTCAAAGCTAACGGCAGCACAAAACGCGATATCAGGCCTAAAAAATCCTGCTGAAAAAAGCCGGCATTTTTAACCCCGTCAATAGTTGATGAACCCGGGAACAATGACATTGCAGTTGAAAATATAGCAGCCGGGCCGCTAAAGCGCGCCTTTAACGCAACAGCCTGCTCAGCCTCTAAATTTTTAAGGCGGCCAATTTCGCCCTGTAGTTCAAATATATTTCTGATCGGTGTTTCCATGGTCTTATTTAAATAGCTTTCTTATCATCGCGTTAATTATTGGGCGCTCAAAACCACGTTTGGCAACCATAACTAAAACGGTAATTAACAGATACAGTAACGCCACGCAGCCAAACCCCTGCCAGTAGGAATGCAGTATATCTGCAAGGAACAAAGCCAGGGTAAAACTTGCGAATAAAAAGGTTAGCACCCCGGTTATTATAATTACGATCTCGATTATAACATCGGCTATGATGGAGGTGCTGCGCTCAATAACTTCGTATTTAATAAGCTTAAAACGTGTTTCGGCGTAATCCTTTATCTGGTCGACAATCGGGCGCGTTGCTTCTTCTTTTTCGGGTTCCATATCGTGTTATTAGTTACGGCGTATCAAATAAGACCGTAACGGTAAATTATGCGTGTTCCAGGTCGTCTTGATATTCTGCTTCGGCGCCTTTTACTTTTGTTTTAATGTTGTCAACAACCTTGTCTTTAAGGCCTACCAGCTTATCAATTTCGTTAGCAGCAGTCTCTTTGATAGAATCGCCAAGGTTTGCTAATGATTCAGATAGTTTGTCGCGTGTTTCGGTACCTTTTTCTGGTGCAAATAAGATTCCCAGTGCCGCTCCTGCCGCTAATCCTGCAAGTAGGGCGACAACCACTTTTGTGTTATCGTTCATATTGTATTAATTTTTAAGTTGAATATTTGTTTTATTAATTATTAAATAAATTTTTATCTCGGTATATATATGGGCGCTTTATTGCATTTCCGGCCCGGGCCGTATTCGCTCCAGCCTATCGGCCGCCATACGGTTAGTTTCATAAATCTCTAATAATAATAAGAAATAGGAAAGCAACACAGGCCCAAAAACCAGGCCAAGAATACCAAAAAGCGGCAATCCTATAAAAACTCCTATAACGGATATGATAGGGTGTGTATTGCCAATGCGTTTGTTAATAATGAGCCTCAGCACGTTATCTACATTGCCAATGAACAGCAGGCCATAAGCCAAAAGTAAAATGCCTTTTAAATTATGTCCGCCTGCAAAAAGTATAACGCTTGCAGGTATACACATGGTTGGCGCACCAACCACCGGCAGGAAAGACAAGAACGAGCCTATTACCCCCCAGAATATAGCATCGGGGATGCCAAACGCGTAAAAACCCATGGCCAGTAATGTGCCCTGCGTAAGCGCTATAACCCCCTGCCCTAAAACGTTAGAGTAGGTAGAGTTGCGCAACTCGGTAGCGAATTTTAAGGCATGCTGTTCGCGAAAGGGGGCGTATTTTAACAGGCCAACCTCAAACGCGTGCATCTGCACAAACATAAAGTATAGCAAAAAGTACATAACCAAAAGGGTAAGTACAATGCTTGCAGCGCTGCCTAATAATGAAGGGAACAAATCGGCCGCGTAAGCACCAAGCTTTTGCAGGGTTTCTTCTGCAAAGTGGGGCTGGTTTATGTTTGCCCCGGTAAAAGCGTCTATCTTCTCGGTCCATTTATCAATGTTGATAGATTCGCGGTTGATACTGCCGATTTTACCTATCACCATTATACTTAACGAAAGGAACGGGATCACGATAACGATAAGCGATATCAGGATGATGACAATGGCAGCGAGTGCACTGTTAATTTTCCGCTTTTCGGTCATATACAAATAAAACGGGCGGAAGATGGTAAAGAGCACAATGGCACCCAGTATAGAGCTAAAAAGATCGCTTAGGGCGTACAATAAAAAACAGCCGAGCACAATTATACTCACCAGTATAATGTTGTTGCGCTGCTTATAATTAAAAATGGACATTGTTACCCCCGGAAAGCTAATTGTGATACGAATATATAACAAAAAAGCGCCAAAAAGTTTTTAGCGCTCTTGCATATTTTAGGTTAAAAGCCGCCCAGTAGTTTATCTATTTTTTGGGCAGATTGTGTGATGCTATCCATGTACAATTCCAGGTCGCCGCCTTTGTCTTCCACCTCGTATCGTAACCCCTCTAAAGCAAGGTAAATGTTAGAGAGTTGGTTCTTGATGTCGTGCTTTAGCATATCCATCGCGTCGCTGCTTACCGCTTTGTTTTGTTCGCTCTCGCCCATGTTATTTTAGATTGATGGCTTTCATTTTATTGTAAAGCGTTTTACGGTCGATGTTTAAAATTTCGGCAGCCTTAGTTTTATTAAAATTTACCTCGCGCAGCACCTTTAAAATTGTTTCGTGTTCGGCACCAAGGGCTGCATTTTTAAGATCGTGCTTTGGCTCTTTGGCCTCGTTTGCGGCCAATGGATTTGAGGGCTCGTATGCCGATACTTTAAAATTAGAGATCTCCAGCGGCAGCGTTTTCATCGTGACTTCATTGCCTTCGCTTAGCAAAGTTGCACGGCGCACCACGTTCTTCATCTCGCGGATGTTCCCCTGCCAGCGGTAGTTCATAAAACACTCTATTACCTCTGGGGCAAAAGTGGTTACGTTGCGGTCAAGCTCCTGATTTGCAATTTTTAGAAAATGCTCGGCAAGCATCATAATATCGTTGCCACGCTCGCGCAGTGGCGGCATATGTATACTAAACTCGTTAAAGCGGTGGTAAAGGTCCTCGCGGAAACGGCCTTTACTGATACCATCCTGCAAGTTTTCGTTTGTGGCAATGATGATGCGGACATCAAGGTCTATTTCTTTGGTACTGCCTATGCGTTTTACTTTACGCTCCTGTACGGTGCGCAATAATGCCGCCTGGATCTCGTAAGACAAATTGCCAACTTCATCTAAAAACAAAGTGCCGCCGTTGGCCATCTCAAAGTGACCAATTTTAGTATATAAAGCGCCGGTAAATGACCCTTTTTCGTGCCCAAAAAATTCGCTTGCGGCTAATTCTTTGGTAAGCGACCCACAATCCATAGCAACAAAAGGTTGGTTATGGCGCGGGCTGTTCAGGTGGATGCTCTTGGCTACCGACTCTTTGCCGGTACCGCTTTCGCCTAATATAATTACGCTGTAATTGGTTGGTGCTACTAACTCAATTTGCTTTAATAATTCTTTTGATGCCCGGCTGGTACCCACTACAAACTCGCCGGATAGGATCTGCTTTTTGTTTTCTTTCTGCGGTTTGCCGTTACTGTCGGCGCTGTAATCATGAGCGGCCATTTCCTGTAAGGCATACTGGGTTTCAATCGCCTTGGTAATGGTGTTTAGGATCTCGTCTGGGTAGAGGGGCTTGGTGATGTAATCGTAAGCTCCCATCTTGATAAGTTCAACGGCCATCTTAATATCCGAGTAGCCGGTAATAATAATAACACCTGTTTTTGGATATAGGGCTTTGATGTTTTTAAGCATCTCGCGGCCATCGGTATCCTCCAGCCTAAAATCGCACAGTACCAGGTCAAAATCGGCCTTTTTTAAACACTCCATTCCGGTGCTGCCGTTAGCAGCCGTACTTACCTCAAAGCCATTGCGCACCAAAAATTTTGATAGCAAAATTCCTACGTTAACTTCATCATCAATGATGAGTATTTTCTTCATAGCAGTATACGTGTGTACAGGTAAATGTATTTGCAGGTTAAATTACAAATATTTGCTAAGTTATCAGAATTATAATTGATAGTATATCCAAAATGGCTTTACAATAAAAAAAGGAGGCCATAAGCCTCCTTTTTTTATTGTTTTATAGGTAGATGTTTAGGGCTTTAGAAACCGTAAGCAACCCGCACACCTACAAAGCTTGGTTTGCTGTTATCAACAGCGCTGTTGAATTTGGTGGTAGCCTCGTAACGTACACCGGCATCAATAAAGTTACCGTTTGCACTAACCGGGAATTGAACACCAATTTGCGGCGCGTAAACAAACGCTACAGATTTGTCATGGTATGTATCATCGCTATTTAACAAGAACGCTGCACCTGCTTCACCCTGGATGTAGAAATTTTGAACAGGGAAGAATTTGATACCCGCTTTAACCGGCAATAATTTAATATCCGTAACGTCAATGCCGGCAACACCGCCTACATCTTTTTTACCAAAAATGTTGTTGTAACCAGCGTTAATAGTTACAAATACCTGGCTTGCTACCGGGATATCGGCCTGTACCGAACCACCAAGGTTCCATTTGTGGGTGTCTTTAAGGTCGCCCACAGGGATGCCTGCATCAACACCGATGCTATAGCGTATACCGCTTTTAGTAGTAGTGCTTGTAGAAGTCGAAGTTGTTGTTTGGGCTTTAGCGGCGAATGATAATCCGGCGAAGGCTAAAACCAATGTTGCGATTTTTAATGTACTTTTCATGATATTATGATATTAGATTATGTGCTTTTTTGTTTAGCACGGGGCAAAGTAAAGCATGAAACCGGTACTGATTTTTCATCCTATTGTCACGTTAATTCAATCGATTGATTAACAGTATTTTATTTTTTGACTTTTTGCTTTATTTGGTCAGAATAGTGTCATACGGGCCAGAAACGAATGAAATTTAGATGAAATAGTTATTTTTAGAAGAAAGGCTTGAAATTTAGAGGCAGGTGATCCGGTAGTTTTATACCCCAAAAAGTGTCACGAAATACTTGATGAAATTGCTTGTGTAAATACCCTCGGGGTCGAGATTTGGATCAAGAATGGTGATATTTATTCCCGCGACTTTTGGCGAGCGAAAGAGGGGGGAAAGAAGAGCAAATAGTTCGGGATAGGTTAACCCACCAGGTTGCGGCGAATCAACACAGGGCATTACCTCATTATCTAAAACATCCAGATCAAGGTGAATCCAAAAGCCATCGAGATGGGCAGTCTTTTCTAAAAACTGTGATACGATGTTATTGATGCCCTGTTTACGAACTGCATGCAACGGGTGATAATTGACATTGCTATTAGTGATAAGATTTACATAATCACCTTCCAGGCAACGGTTGCCTACAGCAAAAACATTCGCTTGTTCAAAATAGGGGTGGAGGGAATTGATATTGGTGAGTTTATCCGGCCCGTTACCGCTTACGATGGCGAGGTCCATACCGGCTGCGGCTTTAGTTTCAGAAAAGGATGGGGTTATATAATCGGTATGGCCGTCTAAAAAGAAAAGGCCGTAGTTACCAAGGCTTTTTAAGCTAAGCGCGCAACCTATTAAAATACTACAATCACCACCTATAACCAACGGAAATTGTTTTGCTGTTAGTGCCGCTGTGATCTCTGCCGATAATTTTTTTGAATACGCTATAATAGCATCTGCATTTAGCACGGCCGATTCTTCGTCGAGCTCCACACGGTAGGGCGGGGCAGCAACATGGAAAATGTTTTGTGGCTGTAATGCATTATATAGGCCATGCTGTTTTAGCCAGCGGGGCAGTTTGTTAACGCCGGGTTCAGCCGCGGTTAGCTGTTTTAAACCCAAATTGGTAGGGGCTTCTATGATGGTAAGGTTTTGCATACCGCACAAACAGTATTACTTCCCTTTAAAATCGGCCTTGCGTTTTTCCATAAAGGCAGCTACACCTTCCTTGAAATCTTCGGTGCCGAAGCATTTGCCAAATTCGCGGATCTCGGTCTCGAAACCGTTGATACACTCGGTGCCAAAATCATTAACGGTTTTTATGGCTGATGCCAGCGCAAGAGGCGCGCGGGTAAGTATCTTGTTCATGATTTCTTCGGCTTTTGGCAACAGATCATCCTGGAACACTACGTGGTTTACCAAGCCTGCTTGCAGCGCCTCTGCAGCGGTAAGCATATCGGCGGTCATGATCAGTTCAAGCGCTTTGCCGCGGCCAACCAGTTGGGTTAAACGCTGGGTGCCACCGTAACCAGGAATCAAGCCCAATGTAACCTCGGGCAGGCCCATTTTGGCATTATCAGACGCGATGCGGATGTGGCAGGACATGGCCAATTCTAACCCACCACCCAACGCGAATCCATTAATAGCGGCTATTACAGGCTTGTTGCCGTTAGCAATTACATCAAACACGGTAGATTGGCCGGTGCGGGCAAGGTCGGTGCCGCCTTTTACATCCAGGTCTGCAAATTCAGAAATATCGGCACCGGCAACAAAGGCTTTAGCGCCCGCGCCGGTGATGATGATACCACCAACACTGTTATTTTTAAACGCATCTGTCAAAGCTTCGTGCAACTCGCCAAGTGTGATCTTGTTTAGCGCGTTCAGTTTGCTTTCGCGATTGATGACAATGTATTGGATGCGCCCTTTATTTTGAACAAGGATGTTTTCGAATGCCATGATTTTGATGGTTAGAAATTGCGGTTGGTATGTACCCAGTTGGTAATGTAAGTTACAATATCGGCAGTGCTGGTACCCGGTGGGAACAGTTCGCCCACGCCGATCTTTTTCAGTTCTGCCATATCATCGGCAGGGATAATGCCGCCGCCGGTAAGCAGCACATCATCCATCTTTTTCTCTTTTATCAAAGCCATCACATTGGGGAAAACCGTCATGTGCGCGCCAGAAAGTATAGAGATGCCAATAGCGTCCACATCCTCCTGCAGGGCGGTGTTAACCACCATTTCGGGCGTTTGGCGCAGGCCGGTGTAGATCACCTCCATGCCGGCATCGCGCAGGGTGGTGGCAATAATGCGTGCCCCGCGGTCGTGCCCGTCCAGGCCTACTTTGGCAACTAATACACGTATTGGGCGGTTAAATTGGTTCTCGCTCATGTTTATAAGGCAGTAAAAAGCTAAATCAAAGTTAAGAGAAAGAATTTATAAGTGATTAGCAATTTTATTTACAACGCTTCCAAGATCTTTCTTTACCTCGTCATCAGTAAAGCGCAATATGGTTAAACCAAGCCCCTGCATTACCAGGTCTCGATTTGCATCATAATCTTTCTTTTGCAAATGGATAGGGCCATCAACTTCGATAACTAATTTTAAAACATCACAATAAAAATCAGCGATATAAAATGACCTCCTTCCGAAACCATTAACTACAAAAATAGGGTACTGGCGTAAAAACTTCTGGTTATTAATATTACGACGACGCAATTCATCCCAAAGAAGCTTTTCGGAAAGGGTTTGATTGTTACGAAGCAAACGGCAAAGTTGGGTAACAGGGTTCATTAAAGGGAAGGTAGTAAAAATCTGTATATTGTTTTAACCCTTATTAACAGCAGTGTAAATTTCACCGGCAGTATTGTTCCTCTTTTAAGGGGAAGGCTGGGACCGTGCTGTGGCAGGTGCTTAGATAAGGGGTCAAAATGTGTACGGGTGGGCAGATGAAGGACTTGCATCTTCCTTTACCCCTTATTAACGGCAGTGCAAGTTGCACCGGCAGTAGTTTTCCCCTTTTAAGGGGAAGGCAGGGACAGTGCTATGGCAGTTGCTTAGATAAGGGGTCAAAATGTGTGCGGGTGGGCAGATGAAGGACTTGCATCTTCCTTTACCCCTTATTAACGTTGCTTCAAGTTGCACCGGCAGTGGTGTTCCCCTTTTAAGGGGAAGGCAGGGACAGTGCTATAGCATTTGCTTTCATAAGGGGTCAAACCAATAGGTAGGGAAAAGGACAAATGTGTTAGGGGTAGAAGCGGATACCGGCCCTCTGGCTAAGGCCCGTGCATTATGAGCGGATGACCTGGCCGCGGGCAACGCCACTGATTTGTGAAAAATCGAGAAGCAAATTGACGTTAATAGCTATGATATACCTGATATGTAACTGAGAAAAAACGTGAAATTTCCGTACTTTTGCCAACTGTTACAAACATCATGAGCGAAGAAAGATCACTAAATTTTATAGAAGAAATTGTTGAAGCGGACTTAGCTGCCGGCAAAAACGACGGTAGGGTTTTGACACGTTTCCCGCCCGAGCCGAATGGTTACCTGCACATTGGGCACGCTAAATCGATATGCCTGAACTTTGGCCTCGCTAAAAAATATAACGGTAAAACCAATCTGCGGTTCGATGATACCAACCCTGCTAAAGAGGAGGTTGAATATGTGGACAGCATTAAAGAGGATGTAAAATGGCTTGGGTTTGAATGGGCCGAGGAACTATATGCTTCGGATTACTTCGACCAGCTTTATGAGCTTGCTGCTGAAATGATTAAACAAGGCCTTGCTTATGTTGACGACAGCACCGCCGAAGAAATTGCCGTACAAAAAGGTACGCCAACCGAAGCGGGTGTGGCTAACCAATACCGCAGCCGCTCTATTGAAGAGAACCTACAACTTTTTGCAGACATGAAAGCGGGTAAATACCCGGATGGCGCCAAAGTGCTACGTGCCAAGCTGGACCTGGCATCCACCAATATGCACCTGCGCGACCCATTGATGTACCGCATTAAACATACGCATCACCACCGTACCGGCGATGCCTGGTGCATTTACCCGATGTATGATTTTGCACACGGGCAAAGTGACGCCATCGAGCACATTACCCACTCGATATGTACGGTTGAGTTTATACCACACCGCCCGCTTTATGAGTGGTTTATTGAGAAACTGAACCTGTTCCCGAGCAAGCAATATGAGTTTGCCCGCCTTAACCTTAACTATACCGTGATGAGCAAGCGCAAACTGCTGCAACTGGTAGAAGAAGGCCATGTAGACGGTTGGGACGACCCGCGCATGCCTACCATTAGCGGCCTGCGCCGCCGTGGTTATACGCCTGCCAGCATCCGCGAGTTTTGCGAGCGTATTGGTGTTGCAAAGCGCGAGAACATGATAGACGTTGGTTTGCTGGAGTTTTGCATCCGCGAGGATCTGAACAAAAGCGCGTGGCGCCGCATGGCAGTCCTTGACCCAGTTAAACTCATCATCGATAACTACCCGGAAGGTAAAACAGAGATTTTCCACGGGGAGAATAACCCCGAGGCAGAAGGTGGCGATGGCAGCCGCGAGTTTCCGTTTGGCCGCGAGCTTTGGATAGAGCGCGACGACTTTATGGAGGAGCCTACCAAGAAATATTTCCGTTTAGGCATTGGCCTGATGGTGCGCCTGAAAAGCGCTTACATTATTAAGGGCGAAAGCATTATTAAGGATGCTGAGGGCAACATCACCGAGATCCATTGCTCGTATATCCCCGAATCGCAAAGTGGTAATGATACCAGCGGCATCAACGTTAAGGGTACTATCCACTGGGTGAGTGCCGACCATGCCAAAAGCGTGGAAGTGCGCCTGTACGACCGCCTGTTCCAGGTGGAAGACCCAGGCAGTGAGGACGGTGACTTTAAAGATTACATTAACCCGAACAGCCTGCACGTGTTGCCAACCGTTTACGTAGAGCCAGACCTGGCGAACGCCCCTGTAGGTACCGCCGTACAGTTTATGCGTAAAGGTTATTTTACCCTCGATAAAAACTCGACGCCCGATAATTTGGTGTTTAACCGCACAGTGACGCTGAAGGATGGGTGGGTGAAGAAATAGTTTTCAGTTATAAGTTGGCGGTTAGCAGTATCAATTCGAATATTGCTAACCGCTTTTTTGTGCAAACTGCAAACCTGTAACTGCCAACTTTCCCTTAGTATTTCTTATACACATTAAACAGTACATCCAGATCAAAGGGCGTTAGCGTGCTTGATCCTTCGCGCTGTACAAAATGGCGTTTAAAGGCGCCGATGGCGGCGGGAAGGTTGCTTGTATCGTAACCTATTAACCTAAGTGCTGTGGCGCTATCGAAGTTAACGGGTGCGGGTACAATGATGATATCCGAATAATAGCCGAACCCTTTTTTAGCCAATGCCTCCCATGGGAAGAGTATGCCGGGATCGGGTTTGCGACCGGGGGCTATATCGCCATGGCCTATAAAATTTGCGGTGGGGATGTTATAATCCTTTTTTAGTTTGGCCAGCAGGATAAACAGGCTGTTCATTTGTTGGGTGGTAAAAGGAACATTGCCTTTATTGTCCAGTTCGATCCCTATAGAGCAGCTGTTCATATCGCTGATGCTGCCCCATTTGCTAACGCCGGCATGCCAGGCACGCATATAATCGTTCAGCATGTGGATAACCTTGCCATCTTTACCTATCACGTAATGCGCGCTTACCTGCGGTTTAACTAGCGTGAAGGTCCGCACCGTTTGGGCTACCGAATCTTGCGCGGTATAATGGATGACTACATAGTTAGGTTTGCGCAGGTTAAAGTTTACCGTGCCAATGAAGTCTGAAGGAATGGCAGCACCCAGGCTATCGACCAGCATAGCGGGGTTTTCGGTCAGTAATATTTTGCCCAGACTGTCAGCCTTTGTTGTGTAAACACTATTTGTTTTGGTATGCGGATTAATTACTTTTTTAGAACAGGCGGTTATAGTAGTTGCGGCAAAAAGCAGCAGGAACAGGCGGTTTTTCATAGTCGATGCTAAATTAGCAATTTTTGTGCCTTGATGATGAAAAACCATGCTTTCCACGCGTCATTGCGAGGTACGAAGCAATCTCTTTTCTTTACAGAGCGGACGATTAGTTCTCCGTTAGGTGTGGCAGTGTGCTTTATTAATCGTCGTTGGATGTACGTTTTTCGTGTTACTTTTATTTTGTTTTGGTACTCAAGAGGGCTACGCCCTTCTTTTCTCTCAAAAGAAAGTAACCAACAAAGTCGCGACTTGGTAACACCCTATGTAAGTTAGTGCATTATCGGTTGCTGTGCCACCCGTGTGTGCTATGTCGCAGTTTTAGGTTGTCGTTCCGTTCGTCTGGCTCGTTTAAGTTAAAGTTTTTGATGCATATAGACCATTTTCGTGACGTCACGAAAATGGTCTATATGATTTCAATCCCGTCCCTATTTATTCTTCTTATAAAAATCCTCCAACGCATCCTTATACTCTTCGCGACTAAACAGGTTTACCAGATCAAGGAACGATTTGTAGTTGATGGTGTACCCGAACGCATATTTGGCGGCGGCAAGTTTAGAATCATCCGTCAGGAACTGGTTTATGAAGGTTGCCAGTTGGTTAATGGTGAGGCCCAACTCTTTGCTGTTTATTTTGGCTTTTATAACGGCTATCTTCCTCCTCATCGTTACGCTGCTGCTGCATTCCCTGGAGGATGGCTTCGGCTTGCTCGGGCGCCATTGCTTTTTCCGGGTGCTTTATTTTATCGTAAGTGATGTTAGAGGCAGTTGGCATAACCGCTGCAGGGTGAGCATGCGCAATGCTTGCCGACAGCAGGATGATAGGTATTAATAGTTTCATTTGTTCAGGGGTATTGATTGGAATTAAATGTAGGAGAATAGGGGGAAGTTAAAGATGTTTCAGTTTTTATGGCTATGTTTATTTTCAAATTTGGCGAATACATGAACTTAGAAAACTTGAAGAAAATCTTTATTGATCACGGTTGTGAAAAGATATATGTCAAAACGTTGGCGGCAAATGACCTTTCAAAAAGTCAAGTATATTTAAGTGGAAGTTATAATATTTTAAATATTTTTCCTCTGTCAGAAGTCACTGCAGATACTTCTGGAAGTTGGGAAAGTGAACGTTTTAAAGCCAATTTAAATTTTTCGTGGATAACTGATGGCGGTGATTTATGTCGTGCTCCAACCGCAAAATTCATCCTATATCCGGCTTATCCAGAAGTTCGATTTTCAGGATTTTTAAAGGGTTGCAAAGATGCGCCATCAAAAATAATGAATGATAAAATTGCCGGGCGTTTGCTTTTATTATCTGTAGATAACATCGGTCAAACATTGGGTTATGTAGTTTCTCCAGACAGTGAAATTGCTAAAGCTGTTAATTCAGAAAGCAATTTGACTGAATATGGGGTATTTAGAATACTGGAACTTAAAGCAAAGATAGATTCGCAGGAGCAATTGTTAAACGAACTAATGAGGATACATACTTTAGGTTGGATTGATTCAAAGCGTTTGCATAAATCGGGACAGATTTTACCATGTAATTCTTCGAATTGTGGAGGATATACATTAGAAGCAGAATTAGGTGTTTCCGCTAATGGGTATTCTGAACCTGATTATTTAGGTTATGAGATTAAACAATTCAAAGTAGCTAACTTCGACAAGTTAGCTAATGAGGTTATTACACTAATGACACCCGAGCCCACGGGAGGCATTTATACCCAGAAAGGTGTGGAGAGTTTTATTAGAACTTACGGTTATCCAGATAAAAAAGGGAAAGTCGATAGAATAAATTTTGGGGGTGTTCATCGGTGCGATGTAGATCAACCACTAACAGGTTTAACCATGAAACTAATTGGTTTTGATAAGGATACTTCAAAAATCAGAAATACTAGTGGTTCGATTGCCCTAATAGATAAACATGGGAATGAGGCCTCGAGTTGGAGTTTTACGTCTTTACTTAAACATTGGAACCGAAAACATAATCAAGCATGTTATGTGCCTTCGAAAACCACTAAAGAGCCTGTCCAGCAATATTTCTATGGAAACAAAATCATGTTAGGAACAGGTACTGATTTCCAATTGTTTTTAAAGCAAATGGCATTAGGGAATGTTTATTATGATCCAGGTATAAAAATGGAGAATGCGTCTAAAAAACCGGCAATCAAACGAAGAAGTCAGTTCAGAATTAAATCCGGCAGTTTAAACGCCCTTTATCACAAATCCGAAACGGTCAATCTGTTAGAGATTTAAGGTCTAAAAGTAGTTAAAACATGAGCTATTTCTTTCCCTACCGCTTGTATCAATGGAGTTACTACGGAATTCCCAAACTGTTTATAAGCTTGATTATCCGACACCGGTATTCTAAAACTTTTATCTCCTTTATTTACAGGATAACCTTGTAATGCGGCGCTTTCATCTGGTGTTAATCTCCTTGGGTTTTTGCCAACTTGTGGAATTAGTATTTCTGCGCCATCTTTGTAATAACGTGCACTCATTGTGCGGCTAATGCCATCTAAATTTACCATCCCAAATCCGAAGCCATTACCTTTTGCTTTATGCTTTTTGGCGTACTCCTGTAAATAATGCCATAAATTATCAGTAAGTGTGTATTTAGAATCTACATTGTCTTTCAAAATTGATTTTATAGGATGATTTGCTTCGGGCAGTTTAACTAAATCAAAATCAAAGCTCATATCTTCGCCGAAAACCTCTTTATCAAAGCCTACCATTATTGTCCTATCTCTATGTTGGGGGACGAAGTGCTTTCCATTTAAGACCCTATGATTAAATGAGTAACCTAAATCAAGTAAGGTTTGCTTAATCACCTTGAATGTATTTCCCTTGTCATGAGAAACAAGATTTTTTACATTCTCTAAAAAAAATACTTTTGGCCGATGCTTTTCAATTATTTCTGCCACATGGAAAAATAAATTGCCCTGTTTTTCATCTTCAAAACCATGTTTTCTGCCCAAACTGTTTTTCTTTGAAACGCCAGCTATAGAAAAGGGCTGACACGGGAAACCACCGCAAAGGATGTCAAATTTTTTTGGTATGAATGACTTAGTTTCTTCTTTGGTAATATCACCAAACGGTGTT
This sequence comes from Mucilaginibacter sp. UYNi724, assembly GCF_054057495.1. Classification (NCBI taxonomy): domain Bacteria; kingdom Pseudomonadati; phylum Bacteroidota; class Sphingobacteriia; order Sphingobacteriales; family Sphingobacteriaceae; genus Mucilaginibacter; species Mucilaginibacter sp. UYNi724. The sequence continues at coordinate 63,359 of NZ_JBSRZI010000005.1, forward strand.
TCGCCAAAATTTGCAAAATATGTTTTCTGGGCGAATTTGTCATATTCAGAGCTATAAACGCAAAGGCCACCTAAATTTTGTAAGGCAAGGCGAAAGCCACCTATCCCAGCGAACAGATCAATAAAAGTGAATTTTTCTTTTCCATCTTTTGGTCCGGGAAATGGAATATCAGTTACATCAAAGAGGCTTTTTTGTACAGCTTGATATAAAGTTTTTGGTTCTTTAAATTCATCCGGGGCATTTTCGATTATATCGTAAGCCCTTTCTTTATATACAGGGTTTTTTGTGACAACGTAGTGGGTAAGTACTGCTGAATCTAATTCATTAGGCAATAGCGGTGAATTAGCCTTTGAGGGTTTTAGCGCCATTAATTAACCCCTCCTTCGAAAACTTCGCTGTTAAAGAAATCCCTTACAGATGAATCAAGTGCACAAATTATTTTTTCAAGATTGATCACGGAGACGTTACGTTTTCCGTTTTCAACTTCGTTAACATAGGTCTTATCTATCTCAGCTTTAAAGGCTAAAGCTTCTTGGGTGAGTTTTAAATTTGTTCGGTATTCCTTTATACGCAGACCGATTTTCTTACGAATATCCATCATGCAAGCTATCTCCAATTCGACTATAAGTCAATCGGATATAAGTGAACTTTGAAGAATTATTGAGGGTCGAAGACGCTTAATAACTTTGAAAACGTGGCATCAATTGTGATCTTTTTCAATTCACATTCCCACAAGTTAATTATCCTCCACCCGGCGGCATTTAAGGCTTTCTCTGCTTTGGTATCATTTGCAGCGTTACCCTGGATTTTGTTTAGCCACCATTCCGTACGGGTCTTGGGAACCACATAATATTTACAACCCTCATGCCCGTGCCAAAAACATCCGTGAATAAAAATTACCGTTTTGTATTTAGGCAATACTATATCTGGTTTGCCTGGCATGTTTTTTACATGGAGGCGGTAGCGGAAGCCGTTTTTATGAAGAAATTTACGTACCAGTAATTCGGGCTTGGTGTCCTTGCTTTTAATGCGGGACATGTTGTAGCTGCGCGTTTCTTTACTGTGTACATCGGCCATGTTAATTCAACCTAAAATGACGCTTATTTGTTTAGAAATGCCCAATTTTCTCCCCCTGTCCCACGGTGTCCCACTCTGTACCGTTTTTTCACAAATTGGGCAGGGCTTCAGAAAGCAATAACTGCTTAGTATATAATAACTTACCATTTAAATTATCAAGAGAAACTTCACAAAAAAGCGAAAAACATAAAACTGCAACTAATTGTAATACAAGGTGTTCCGCTATTTGTCTCATTATATAAATATAAAAGTGGGACAGTAACCAATTCTCCCCTAATACTGGCCTATAGATAGCAGCACCAATGTGCAGGCGTAATCTGTTGCTATGCCGTTTTCGTGGGCAAGGCGGCGTAGGTCGCCGTTTTCGGTGCCGGGGTTAAATATGATGCGTTTGGGGTGGGTGTTGATGATATAGTCGTACAGGGGCGGTTGGTTTTGCGGGCCAATGTACAGGGTTATGGTGTCTATATCGGTGTGGATGGTTTCGGGCTTTTCGATGGGTACGCCGGCAACCTCGCCGGTTTTAATGCCCACGTTTACGATGCTGTGCCCTTTGTCAATTAAACGGTTGGCCGCAAGGTAAGCGTATCGGCTTGTGTCGGGCGTGGCGCCCAGTATCAGTGTTTTTTTATCGGCCATGTAAGTATAACGTGCGGGGCGGTTGTTTAGTTTGCAGTTGTTGGCCGGCAGTTTGCACGTTTACAATCGGGTGATCTATGCCTTTTCGCGCCGCCTCGTTTTAACGAGTACTAACACAACGCCGGCACCTATAAGCGCTATCCCCGCCGAAGCCAATACAATGCGCCAGGTTTGGTGGCTCTCTATTCCTTTTATCAACCCGATAACACCCTGGGTTAGCAGCACTATAAAGATAAACAGCGAGGGCAGCAGTTTTTGGCGCGTTGTTTTTTCCATAACTAAAGTTAAAGGAAATTATCTTTTCTTCAAAAATTCGGTTTTCAGTACGATGCTCATGCCGTCAATTTTGCAATCCACCTCGCCGTCATCATCCGTAAGTCGGATTTTTTTTACCAGCGTGCCTTGTTTAAGGGTAACGCCACCGCCTTTTACCTTCAGGCTTTTGATGAGGGTAACGCTGTCGCCATCGTTAAGGGTATTGCCGTTGCTGTCTTTTACATTAGATTCTGCCATCGGGCAAAGCTAAAGATAAGGTTTAACAAAAAAGCCTTCCCAACATAGTCGGGAAGGCTTTCAAATATATAGTCGTTACAATTATTTGGTAACGTACATTACTTCTTTTACTGCTTTAACCACGCGGTCGGGGTTTGGCAGGTATTCCTGGATCAGGGTTGGTGCGTACGGCAATGGTACGTCGCCACCGGTGATGCGTAATACAGGTGCATCAAGATAATCAAAAGCGTCTTTTTGTACTTTGAAGGCGATCTCAGTAGCGATTGATCCTAAAGGCCAGCTTTCTTCAACAATTACTAAACGGTTCGTTTTTTTAACTGAAGCAATAACGGTATCGTAATCAATAGGGCGCACAGTACGTAGGTCGATAACCTCTGCATGGATGCCTTCTTTTTCAAGTTCGGCAGCGGCAGCGTTAACCACTTTCATTATTTTACCAAAACCAACTAAGGTAACATCGGTACCTTGTTTGGTTACATTTGCTTTACCTATTTCAATGTAGTAAGTTTCTTCGGGCACTTCACCTTTATCACCGTACATCAACTCAGATTCCATAAAGATAACCGGATCCGGATCGATAATGGCAGATTTTAAAAGGCCTTTTGCATCGTAAGGGTTTGATGGTACAACCACTTTTAAGCCGGGGCAGTTTGCGTACCAGTTCTCGAAACACTGGCTGTGCTGAGAGCTTAGCATCCCTGCGTTACCTGTTGGCCCGCGGAATACAATTGGCACAGAGAACTGGCCACCACTCATCGACATGATCTTGGCAGCGCCGTTGATGATCTGATCGATAGCTACCAACGAGAAGTTGAACGTCATAAACTCGATAATGGGTTTTAAACCATTCATGGCCGAACCTATACCGATACCCGCGAAACCCAATTCAGAGATAGGCGTATCTATAACACGTTTAGCACTGAACTCGTCAAGCATACCCTGGCTTACTTTGTAGGCACCGTTATAATCGGCAACTTCTTCACCCATTAGGTACACATTCTCATCCTTGCGCATTTCTTCCTGCATGGCTTCTCTTAGCGCTTCCCTGAATTGTATTTCTCTCATTATGTTGTTAAAATGAAGTTTTTTACGACCGCAAATATAATCACTAATGTGTAAAATGCAATTGGGTAAAGGCACTATAAGTTTTTATGTATTATTTGTTACATTCGGCTAAACAAACCTAAGCTCATGAAATTCCCTTCATTAAAAAATCTTGCCCAAAGCGCGTTGGTAACTATCAAGCGCTTCCCGTTTGAGGTGTTGTTTGCATTAGCGGGTACGGTTGCGGCTAATGTATTTGTGCAGAATAGGTTTACAAATGATGGAGGCCTTTATTGGAGAATTATCATGTCTGCCAACTTGGGCCTTTTATTAGCCTTTTCAGCAACTTTGTTTACAGAGAGCAAAAGCATTATCCCTGCCTTAAAAACAATTTTCAAGGTTGCCGCCTGTTTATTGGGAATAGGAACTTTTCTAATTATAAATCCTCAAAAAGAGCCGCTTGATTACATAAGGTTTTTTGTACTGAGCATCTGTTTCCATTTGCTTGTTTCTTTTGCTGCATTCACGTCAAAGGGGAAAATACAAGGCTTTTGGCAATTTAACAAGTCGCTTTTTTTACGTTTTTTAACATCGATTTTGTATAGCGGCGTGTTGTTTTTAGGTTTAATTGTAGCCTTACAGGCAATTAGGTTTTTATTCGGATTATCACTCGGTAGCAATACAAATCTTATCCTTTTTATTTGGATAGCAGGAATTTTTAATACCCTGTTTTTTTTAGCCGGAGTTCCTGCAAGCATCAATGCCCTTAACGAAGATTTTTCTTACCCTAAAGGACTAAAGGTATTTACGCAGTATGTACTTATACCTTTATCTACAGTATATGTTTTAATACTATTAGCCTATGAAGTTAAAATTTTAATAGAATGGAACCTGCCAAAAGGCACGGTATCAAATTTGATTATGGGGTATTCTGTATTTGGGATATTATCGATTTTGCTTGTGTATCCAATTCGCGAGGAGTCAGAAAATAAATGGATAAAAACTTATACCAAAAGCTTTTATTTTTTGCTTATTCCACTATTAATACTGCTTTTTCTGGCAGTGAGTAGACGAGTGCTTCCTTACGGCATCACTATTCCAAGATATTATCTGGTAACCCTGGGGTTTTGGTTATTATTTACAACCGGTTATTTTTTGCTATCGAAAAAGCAAAATATTAAAGTGATTCCTATATCACTTTGTATTGTGGCATTTTTATCTATTTACGGCCCTTTCAATGCGTTTAAAATTTCAAACTATTCGCAAATGCAGGTACTAAAAAAAATATTTAAGAAGTATAATGCAGTGAAAGATGGATACCTGATCCCTATACATAACGCTTCTTTAACATCTAATGATGGCAATAAGGCTGTTGAGCAGTTAAACTACCTTGTAAGCTCTCAGGGGTTGGAAGCAGTTCAGGCTTATATTAAAAAAGATCTGGCTCATATAACCGATTCATTAAACGGTTTAAGAGATAGTTCAGACAGAAAGGCTCCGATAGCCAGATACGAATTAAGTGCAAAAAAAGTAAGGTGGGTAAAGAACTATCTGGGTTTAAGCAAGTACACTGGCCTTTATTGGGATGGCTCAGAAATAGGGAAAGAAGATAACGACTTGCCTAAGAATTTCCACGTTAGCGTTGACCATAAATATGTTACAAGTGTTACCGGGTTTGACTATTCTATGGAGTTAAAGGATGTTTATAGCGATGTGTTTACCGATACCATCGGCAACTTGAAAATAAAGCAAGACGTAACAAATAAAAACATTTGGGTGCTAACTGTAAATGATAAAAAAGTATTGTTTAACCTCCCGGAACTACTAAATAGTGCGATTAAAGCAAGCGGCCAAAAAGGAGAAAAAGTAGAGGATCAAAGTTTAACAAATTACTTATTAACGGAAGACCAGTTAACGTTTAATAAAGAAATACCCGGATATCTGATAGCCTTAAAGATCAACAATATCGAATACAATTATTATAAGACTGAAGGCTACTCAATATCCGGCGGACTTTCCGCAAGCTTCCTTATTAAAAAGAAGTAAAAGGTAGACCTGAAAATGCCAGTATCAGTTCCGGGTCCGGGATATTGTGCAGATATTCCGCTTTTCGCGAGTACTGTCCAACCCCTGGATAGTCGCCTTTTGCGTCGCCAATATCCAGCATTAGTTGAAAATGAAGGTGTGGCGGCCAGTTGCCGTTTTCTGTAGCATTGCCAAAGGTAGCTATCTGTTGGTTTATGCGGATGGCTTGCCCAACTTGCAACCCCATCAAACTCGCGCGACTCAAATGCCCGTATAAACTATACATTGTTAACCCGTCCAGGTCATGTTGCAGAATGATGGTAGGCCCGTAATCGCCAAAGTTATCATTGTCAGCAAAGCTATGTACCGTTCCCGCCAATTGTGAGTAAACAAGTGTACCGGCATCGCCCCAAATGTCTATACCCAGGTGCAGGCGGCGTGGCTCGTCGGCAGTGTCAAAATGGGCGCTGCGTGAATAGATGGTGCGGTGTTCCATATAACCGCCAATGCCGTAGCGGCAGTTGTTATCGTTTAGCTTTTTGGTTACCCATTGGGTAAAGGCCTTGGTATCGGTAACTAACTCTGGCGTAAGTTCGGCGTTGGCGGCGGTAAGGTCCAGTTGGTAAAGGCAGTCGCTTTTAACATCAAAGTCCACCACTTTGCCAATGGCACCGGGGTGGACTTTAATATAAGCTGCTAATTGTTCGGTAGCAAGCATCAAGGGTTATTTTTCTTCTTCCGTATCGGGTTGGCGTGGCTCGTGGCTTATCTTGTCGAAGATCTTTTCCATGCGTTCAACATACTCGCTGGTGTCATCCACAAAAAACTCCAGTTGTGGTATCACCCTCACCTGGTCCTTAATACGGGCGCCAAGCTTGTAGCGGATCTCCGACGCGTGCATCTTGATGGTTTGCAGGGCGGTTTGGTTATCGGTATTGTTAAAAAAGCTTAGAAAGACGCGGGCGATGGCCAAATCAGGCGTAACCCTCACCTTGGTAATGGTAACCAATGTATGCGGTAGGTAGTTCATGCCCTCGCGTTGAAATATCGCGGCCAGGTCTTCCTGAATTACCCCGGCAAATTTTTGCTGACGTTTAGATTCCATAGTGTTTAATAAACGCCGCTTGGGCGATTGAGTTTGAATTATTATTTGGCGAAGGTAATGGTTAAAGCTAATGAATTGAAAATGCTTCTACAAAATTGTGTTGGTAAAAAAGCCCTTTCACCAAGTTGATAGTTTGATTCTTAACCCCCTCTCCAAAGGAGAGGGCCGGGGAGAGGCATTTACAAATCCGCTTTTATCTCATCCAACCTTTTTACACTCAGGCTCGAGCTGATGCCCGATGCTATAACTGCAATCACCGTAACGGTTAAAAACACCAGGCCTATATCACTTAATTTAAAGGCAACGGGGTAGGCGTCTAATACAGACAAGGCCGACCCCATCTTTATCAAACCGAATTGCTTTTGGATCAAACAAATGATCAGCCCTAAAGCCAGGCCTGCAATACAGCCGATAAACGAGATCATCATCCCTTCAAAAAAGAATATGCGTTGTATTAGGCCTTTGTTTGCGCCAAGGCTGGTTAATATGGCAATATCTTTCCGCTTGTCTATCACCAGCATGGTAAGCGAGCCAATAATGTTAAATATGGCAATGATGAGCACAAACGTCAGGATCATAAATATAGACCAGCGCTCGTAATTGATAGTTTTATAAAGTTCGGTGTTTTGTTCCTTGCGGTTGCGTACAGTAAAGCTTTTGCCTATGCGGTCTTCAATGGCTTCCTGCACCTCGTCCAGGTCGGTGTCTTTTTTATAATTAAGTTCGAGTGATGATACCTGGTTGGGTTGATCGAGCAGTTCGCGGGTAAATTCTATCGGGGTGATGATAAGGTCGTCAAAATCCTGCTGGATGCCAAACACTCCCGATGGCTGTATGGAACGGAAAACAAAATCGTTCATCGGGTCGGTAGAGCTGCCCGCATTCCGCCTTGGCGAAAAGATCTGCAAAGCGACAAACTGGTTCTTTAAACTTACCCCCAGGCTACCTTGCACCGTAGAGCCAATAACCGCATAGTTCTCGCCTTTATCTTTTAACGTGAACGAACCAAATTGAATGGTGCTATCCAGCATCCGCCCCTTTAAAAAATCATCGCTTACACCCTTTACGGTAGCAATAAACGACCTGCCCGAGTAGCGGATCAACGCCTTTTCCTGTAGTACCTGGGTGTAAGATACTGCACGCGTATCTTTACCCAACGCATTAAAATAAGGAGTGTTAGGATCGAAGGTTTTGCCCATACGTGGCTCTATCTTCAATTCGGGGGTAAAGTTGCTATATAGTGACAGAATGACACTCTCTAAGCCGTTAAATACCGAAAGGATAATGATAAGCGCCGCGCTGCCCACCAATACACCAAGTATAGATATGCCCGATATGATGTTTATGGCGTGTGTCTGTTTTTTTGAGAACAGGTACCTTTTGGCTATGTAAATGGAGGTGTTCAAATGCTGCTATATTACAAATATGGGTTGGTTTGTTTTTCGTACCCGATGGTAGTTTCGGGGCCGTGGCCCGGGTAAACTGTACAATCATCGGGCAGGGCAAAAAGTTTTTCTTCGATACTTTTTACAAGGGTGCTTAAATCTCCACCCGGCAAGTCGGTACGGCCAATGCTGTTCCTGAACAGTACGTCGCCGCCTATCAGGATGTTGGCCGCTTTATCATAAAAGCACAAATGCGCCGGCGAATGGCCGGGTGCAAATACCAGCTCCAGTTCGGTATTGCCAAATTTAACGGTGCCTGTTTCAGGCAAAAATGTATCCGGCAGCGGCGATGGGTCATACCTGAAACCCATTGATGGCGCATAAGCCAAAACCGCGGCCAGCAATTCAGATTCGCCCTTGTGGAACTGTGGTTTTAACCCGTATTGTTCAAACACAAATTTGTTGCCCAACACATGGTCTATATGGCAATGGGTATTCAGCAATAAAACAGGCTTTAAATTATTATCGGCAATGAAACTCACCACCGTGTTTTGCTCGGCAGCGGTGTCCATACCCGGGTCTATTATTGCGCATTCGCCGGTCTCGTCAAATAAAATATAGGTATTTTCCTGGTAAGGATTATTTACAAAGGATTGAACGGTAGCCATAGGGCAAAAGTAGCTATTAAAGGTGAAAGGTAACTTCGAATTAAATAATATCAAATAACGAATTTATAATAACGAAGTGAAAAGCCTTACTTCATCATTCGGCGTTGGGCATTCGATGTTTGATGTTTTGATTTCAATCCTTCCACTTAAACGTTTTGATCATCACGTCTACATCTTTTTTAATAAAATTAAGAACAGGTTGGATGGAATCGAGGCGGGGCTCGGAGTTGAAGTAGAGGGCGCCGCGCAGGTAATGTTTGGTACTGTCCGTTAGGTAAAACTGTGCCGACGACGCCGCGTTGCCATCAATGGTGTAATAAATGCCGTAAACTTTCCGGTCCGGATAGGCAATAACGCCCTCATCTATGGACGTTGCTTTTACACTGTGCTTAAAACTGAGCTTGTGGGCATCTTCTATCAATTGGTTAAATTCTTTTTTAGAAGTAATGGGCTGGTAGCTTAAATGCAGCGTGGCATTAAATTGCGGGAACTGGATATTTTGCCAGCAAGGTTTGGCATCCCTTGATCTGTCCTGTTCTACCTTGCTATATTTTGGATAATCGAAAGTAAACGGGCAGCCTTCGGTGTATGACTGGTACTCTTTTGCGGGGTAAATAATGCGGTAATACCCCCGCGGCTTTGGCGAGTAATCTGTATTGCCGCCACAGGCAGCGAAAAGCAATACGATTATTATCAGCGCAAAATATCTCACGGGTGTTTTTGTTTTGAGTTCCAGATCTCCCAGGCCTTTTCGGCCTGCAATACTAACATTTCATATCCGTTTTTTATAGCTGCGCCCTGCTCCGCACCTTTTTTCAGGAAAAGCGTTGCTTCCGGGTTGTATATCAGGTCAAACAGCAGGTGGTTTTCCGTTACACCCTCATAGGGTATTGGTGGGCATTCATCCACGTTAGGGTGTGTGCCAACCGGGGTGGTGTTAATAATGAGTCTATGATCGGCAATGTCTTTTACAGTAAGGTCGCTAAACAAGATATTGCCTTCAGCGGGTTTGCGGGTAACACATTTGTAGGGGATCTCTTTATTGGTCAGCACGCATTTAACAGCTCTTGCCGCGCCGCCATCGCCTAAAATTAAAGCGGTTTCGTGTTTATCTGTCAACAATGGGCTCAACGACATGTCAAACCCATAAATATCGGTATTGTACCCCTCCAACCTAAAATCGTGGCCTTTTACGCCTACCTCGCCCGAAAACGCTGCTTCCAGCGGGCTTTCGGATGTAATGCGGATGCAGTTGACAGCGCCGGCGCCTTTGGCATCGTGCTCAATCCAATCCAGGTATTGTAAAACATTTACTTTGTGGGGGATGGTTACGTTAAGGCCGCATAGGTTGGGGTTGTTGTGCAGTAATTTGGGCAGGTCGGCAATGTTCTCTAAAGAAAAAAGTTCGTAGGTGCAATCCCCGATATTTTCTGTTGCAAATTTCTCGGTAAAGTATTTTTTAGAGAACGAGTGCGTTAGCGGGAACCCGATGAGGCCATAATGTTTCATTGCCGGCAGTTTTATAAAATGTAATATTAGCAACAATAAGGCAACAATTATAGTTTTTTCTGTTTTACACCGATGCTTTTATAAGTGCTTCGTACGGGCCGATTCTTATTTCAATAAATAAAAAATCCTCATGAAATATTATGCGGGTTAAATATTTAGGGGCGGTTGCCTTATTTAATACATTCAAATTTAACGACCAGTTCCCACCGTTTCGGGTTTTCTACGAGTTTAAACATCTGGTCGGCCGAGTCATTTAATTCGCACCTGCGGATGTTGGTAAAACCGGCGTCGCGCAGTTCTTTTTCTGTAGATTCCCAGTCCCATAGCCAAAGGTGCTCCAGGTAGCCAAACAGGTGTTTGGTAACGGCTTTAAAGCTGCGTGGCCTTACCTCAACGCCCATCATCATCCGTTTTATGAGGGTAATAGAAGCTTCGGGGTCGTGCTTTACGTCTTTATCGGTAACATAGTCACGTACCAGGGTTTCCAGGTCGGGCATAATAATGCGGAAGATACCGCCCGGTTTAAGCATTTTATAGGTATTGCGCAAAGCGGTCCTGAAATGCTCAAGCGACATATGCTCTAACACGTGCGAACAGTAAACGCCATCTGCAGTGCCATCTTTTATCCCGGGTAAGCCTTTGGTGATATCGCCGTATTGCACATTTTTATCAAAAACCTGCCCAAGGCTTTTCTTTAACAAGAAACCTACAACCGGTGTATTCTGGATAACAAGAGTTGGTGATACATCGAAATTTTTCCACTCTGCAGGGGCAGTTTGTCCGCAACCGTAATGCACATATAGTTTATTTTCAGACATAATTTATACGGGATTTCTAATAAAAAAAAGCGAATGTTTATCGTTTTAAAGGTAAACGTTTTACAGGAATTACAAAGGTGCCAAAAACGCATAAGTTAGAACAAATAGCTCTTTTTAACGTACAACCGTTTAATAGCAACGCGTTTTATTATTAGTTTAGCAATAAATACATCAACCATGTTAAGTAACCGTAATATATTGTGCATTAGCGGTACCGAGTGGAACGGCAATTATATTAAAGCGGTGGTTGAATTAATGAAGGTTTTATCTACCCAAAACCGCGTCCTTTTTGTGGAGAATGCCTACACCTTTAAAGATGCCCTTGCCGGGGTAAGCGACAAGGATAAAATAGATTTTAAAAAAGTATTTGGCCTTAAAGTCCGCATCCGCACCGTTAAAACAGATAACGGTGGTATGGTATATATTCTGTTCCCACCGTTGGTTTTCCCGGTTAATTTTTTAGCTGAGGGCATGCTATTTAACAACCTGCTTAAATTTAACGCGTGGCTGTTGCGCCGTGTAGTAAAAAAGGCACTCAAAAAGCTGAATATGCAGCAGGAACTGATCAACTTCACCTCTTTTAACCCGGGCATGGGGCTGATGACCGGCCGCACCTTTGGCGAAAAAACACTGATATACCACTGTTACGACGAAATAAAAGGCGCGCCTTATTGGCTTGCCCGCCACGGTTTGCGGTTAGAAGAAGGTTTTTTAAAAATGGTTGATGCTACTATTGTAACCTCACAAGGGTTGTACGATAGCAAGAAAGGCCTCACCAAACAGTGTTTTATTGTAAAGAATGCCGTAAAGGTAGATCTGTTTAAAAAAGGCTTTAACAATTCGCCAAGCCCGGGAAAAAAAGTGGTTGGCTATATAGGTACCGTTGATGACCGCAGCGATTATGATTTGCTGCATCACCTGTTCACCAGTATGCCCGATGCGGAGTTTGTATTTGTAGGCCGCATACTTAGCGAACGTGGCTTAGCCATCCTCCAAAAATACCCCAACGTTAAGATTGAGGGCCCAAAAATGCCGGAGCAATTGCCTGCATACCTGCAAAGTTTTTCGGTAGGTATAATACCTTTTGTGAAGGATGATTTTACCAAGGGGATCTATCCTATGAAGATAAACGAATACCTGGCTGCCGGCCTGCCCGTAGTAAGCACCGCATTTGGTGATATTACCGATTTTGAAAGCCTCATCAAAATAACAGATGATAAAGAAACGTTCCTGCAATATGTGTTATCTGAAATTGCAGATGACACGCCTGAGAAACGCATGGCCCGTTTAAAAACTGCCGAAAACAATACCTGGGATAAACGCGCCGAAGAACTATCTATCGTGATTGAGCAGGTAGAGGCCGGGTTAAATTAACATCCACCCCAAAGCCCAATTCATCAAACGGAAAAAAATCCCGTTATTTGAGCATCCATTTATGAACCCGTACCAACAGAAACGCCGCTGGAAATATTTTTTGCTTGCCTTTGCCGTGGTTATTGCCAGTGGGTCGGTTTTTTACACCAGTTACCTGGTGCGCAATATTGCCCGTTCAGAGCGTACCCGTGCACAGGTTTGGGCGCTCAGCATGAAACAAATTGGCAATACTTACGATAACGACTTCTTATCGTATGTGCTATCGGTGCGGGATAGCCTGGTGGTGCCCGCCCTTGTTACGGATGCTAAAGGCGATTTTTTATTTACCCGCGGGCTTGATGCAACCAAAACTTTCCTTGGTTATGATAAAGAAGAGTTAAAGCAACGCAAACTAAGCTACGACCCACAATATTTCAAAGATGAGCTTGCTTACATGAAAAAGCAGCATGCACCAATTAAGCTTACCACTGTTTTAAACGAAACCTGGCTGGTTTATTATAAAGATTCGCCACTGCTTACGCAGCTTAAGATGTTCCCTTATATCCAGTTGTCGGTTATTGCAATCTTTTTACTGGTTGCTTACACGGCGTTTAGCTCGTCGAGGAAATCGGAGCAGAACCAGGTTTGGGTTGGTTTGGCAAAAGAAACAGCCCATCAGTTAGGTACGCCTATATCATCGCTAATGGCATGGATAGAACTTATAAAAGATAAGTTTAATGCCGAAGACGACCCTTTAATGGCCGAAATGGAGAATGATGTAAAGCGGTTGGAAATAGTTGCCGACCGATTCTCTAAAATAGGGTCGACCCCTAAACTGGAAGAGCATGCCGTTTACGAAGTGGTGAAAGACTTTGTAGATTATTTTAAGGTAAGGGTAAGCAATAAAATTAGTTTTGAACTTACGGGTAACCGCCGCCTGCACGCCGGCCTTAACGTACCTTTGTTTGACTGGGTATTAGAGAACCTGCTAAAAAACGCAGTAAATGCCATTGCCGAAAGCGGCAGTATAAAGGTGCAGATAACGGGCAGCAAGCAAAAGAATTTGATATACATCGATGTTACCGATACGGGTAAAGGCATCCCGCGGTCTAAATTTGATACCGTTTTCCAGCCAGGGTACACCACCCGTAAGCGTGGTTGGGGATTGGGCTTATCGTTAACTAAGCGGATGATACAAAACTACCACAACGGCCAGATCTTTGTAAAAGATAGCGAGGTAGGTAAGGGCACAACCTTTAGGATAGTATTAAAAACAATAAGATATGATAAGCAAGCCAAGATCTGACGAGTACGCGCCATATGCAGCCGGTTATGTAAATAAAGTGCCCGATGGTGCTGATGTTTTGCAGGTGTTGGCAGATAACCAAACAGCAACCTACAACCTGTTCCACAGCATGACAGACGAGCAGGCCATGCATGCCTACGCCGAAGGTAAGTGGACGCTGAAAGAAGTGCTTGGGCACATGATAGATACCGAGCGGGTATTCTCTTTCCGGGCGTTCGTGTTCTCTCGCGAGGATATCTCCCTGCCGGGCTTCGACCAGGAAACATATGTATTTAGCACCGATTTTAACAGCCGCACCATTCAAAGCCTTGCCGACGAATTTAAGGCCGTGAGAGCAGCTACCTTGTTTTTATTTAGATCATTTAGCGGGGAGCAATTGCATCGCAGCGGTGTTGCCAGTGGGGCACTGGTTAAAGTAGGAGCATTGGTTTACATTACCGCCGGGCACGAAATTTATCACCTGGATATTATAAAGGAAAGATACCTGAAATAAAAAAGGGGCATTAATAAGGCCCCTTTTTTATGATATAATGTGTTATTAATTATCCCAACGGTTACGTTTTGTAGCATCAAACTCGGGTGTAGTGCCGGTTATATTCGCATAAACGGTAAATTCTGAAGCAACGGGCTGGTTTTTATACATGCTCGGTATCCAGTCAATCGCAAATTTGTCTCTTGCTACTATTAGTTTTTGTTTTGGTGTTTTTTTACCATTTACAAGGTACGATACAGTGTAGGTAACTTTACCATCAGTAGCAACAAGCGCCGTAATCTCGGCATTATCGCCTTTATCGGGGTCATTTATTGCAGTGATGCTGTTAGCTACAGTTTGCAGATAATAATCCATAGAGCATATTGGCAATGGTGCACTTGCCTGGTTTTTTACGGCGTCATCATCGCTCAATACTTTAACGCTAACATTATTAAGCTCGTTTTGATCTATAAAAGCAACCTTTTTTTGATCATAGTTATAACGCATGGCTAATTTAAAATCTTTATTAAAAAAATTCCAGTTGCCGGCTCGCTCATCATTTTTATAATTACCCTGCGCCCATAGCGTTTCATTGGTAGGGTTTTGTACAGCAAAGATACCATCCTTGGCACGCGTCTCTTTATTTACGCTATAAACAGCTTCTGCTACATTATTAATTTTTACTTTTTTCTCTACGGTTTGTGCACCGGCCGATAACCCTGAGGCTATCAGTATGGTAAGTAATAGGTTCTTTTTCATGGTGTTGGGTTAATTACTATAAAGATAGTTATGTTTTAGCTATTAATACAAATAAAAAAGAGGGGCCATTTGGCCCCTCTTTTAAAAGATGTTATGCTTATTAGTCAACCATCTTATCAAGCACTTCTTTTTTCTCGATGCGGTATGATAGTACCAGGCCAATGCCGCCAAACATGGCTATCAATGCAAAGTAAATGGCTTCGTTCTCACGATCTGTTTGTGCAAAAACGGTGCGGTCGAGCACATAAGCCAGGAATAAGCCTAAACCTGCACCTATTAATAACAGGCCCCAGGTAAGGTTTTGATAAGGTGCCGGTTTGGGTTTGTAGTTGCGTGGGTCCATACCGCGTTCTATCATCGCCATGCGTTCGCGGTTCCTGATGTAAAAAATCCCAAAAACGAGCGAGAAAAACCCTAAAAAGCAAATTGCTACTAATACGCTATCTTCCATGATATTTAATTTTAATAAGTTAATTTTTTGTTTGTTGTTGCACCATTGCGGTGTATTTGTAAGCTATGACCACACTTTTTTTAAGGAGGTTACACATAGGAAGAAAAATATTTCGGGTTTTGGATGTTCGATTTTAGATTTGTTTATCCCCACATATTAGCGCTATACTATAGGCAAGGTATCGGAATTTTGAAGTCAATTTTACTAAACATAAATCCGAAATCAAATCCGTATCCCTAAATCAGTGTATATTTATATAAATCCGAAATCGATCATCCGAAATCGTAAATCAAACTGTAACCTGTTCCCCTCACTTGTAGTCAGAGTGTTTGTATAATATGCAAAGCAAGCTTACCGATATAGAGCTGATAGAACAAACCCTTGGGGGCAACCAGGCGGCCTATGCCGACCTGGTAAAGCGCCACCAGCGGTTTGTATTTACTTTAGCGCTACGTTTTGCAAAAGGCAGGGAAGATGCCGAGGAGATAGCGCAGGATTGTTTTATAAAGGCCTACCGATCGCTCAGCTCTTTTCAGCAGCAATCAAAATTTAGCACATGGTTGTACAGTATTGTTTACACCACCGCCATGACTTTTTTGCGGAAGAAGAGATTGGATACCGATTCAATTGATGCAGACGAAAGTTATATACAGATAGAAAGCAAACCGAGTGGTTATGACGAGTATAACGTTGAGAATAAATCGCGGTCGTACTATTTAAACCAGGCTATTGAACAGCTTTTGCCCGATGATGCTACTATAATTACCCTGTTTTATAAAGGTGAGCAATCCTTGGAAGAAATTGCGCGGGCAATGGGGATAGAGGCCAACACGGTTAAGGTAAAACTATTTAGGGCGCGCCAGCGTTTGAAAGATAAGCTGGAGCGTAATTTAAAACACGAAGTTAACGAACTGATATGAACAGTATAGAAGAAAAGCTTTGGGACTACATTGATGGGACACTGCCTGCAGCTGAGCAGCAAGCCATTGCCCTGCTTATTGAGCAAGAAGAAGTTTACCGTAATAAGTACAATGAGTTGTTACAGCTAAACAGTGAGTTTAAAGCGATGGAACTTGAGGAGCCATCAATGGCGTTCACCTACAATGTGATGGAAACTATCCGGGCAGAAAATGCCATGAAACCGCTTAAAGCCACCATAAACAAACGTATTATAACAAGCATAGCAGCATTTTTTATATTTACTATTACCGCCATGTTAGTGTACGTGCTAAGTACCGTAAACTGGTCAACCGGCGGTAGCGAATTTAAAATACCCGTGGAGCTCAACTTAAAAGCGGTGCACTTATCAAACTTCTTTAGCGGCCCGGTTGTAAAAGGATTTTTGTTTTTTGATGTGGTAATGGGATTGTTCCTTTTAGATCATTATCTGCGCCGCAAAACTGTGGCAAAAGGGCAATAATTGTCAGGCCTTGTATATAAAACTACTGACATTAGTTACGTCTACTAAATTAACAGGATATTAAATTAATGTAAAAAAGCGGTCTATTGCGTTATAACGACACATTTAAGATAAGTTCAAACTTTTCATGAAGTTTGGTATAGTATTTGTATTAACCCCTGCATACCGGCAATCTTGCCGGTTAATTGTGATAAGGTTTAGGTTGAAAGTCTCCCGACGCAAGGTTGGGAGGCTTTTATTTTTTTATGGGCACCCGTTCAATTTCGCATTAAACCTTTTCACTAAAAATTCATCTTACAATTGCTACCTTAGTGGTAAATTATGCCAATGAAAAAAACGTTAATATACTTATTTACCATGCTAATGGCGTGCGTAACTTTAAATACTTACGCGCAGCAGGAGCCACGTATCCCCGAGGCAAGTTCTACACAAACCATAATACAAGACTTTGGACTTGGTAAAATAACCATTACCTACTCGCGCCCAAACGTTAAGGGGCGCAAGATCTTCGGTGGCATAAACCCATACGGGCAGGTTTGGCGCACAGGTGCTAACTGGGCCACAACCATCACCTTTAGCGAAAACGTTTTGGTAGAAGGTAATAAAGTCCCTGCCGGTACCTATTCCTTATTTAGTATCCCCGAAAAAAATAGCTGGACCATTATCCTCAATAAAACTGTAAAGCAATGGGGCGCTTACACTTACAAGCAGGATGCCGACCTGGTGCGCTTTACTGTAAAACCAATTGATGTTAAGGAGAAACGCGAAAGCTTTACAATGGCGTTTGCTAACTCTACCACCAAAACATCCGATCTTTATATTATTTGGGACCATACCGCGGTGCCTATCCACATGCAAACAGATGATGATGCGCAGATAACCGCTAACATTGATAAGCTGATGCAGGGGGATATAAAAAAGCGCCCATATTTTAACGCTATCCAATACTACTACGAAAACGATAAGGACCTTAAAAAAGCCATGCAATGGGCATTAGAAGCCGAAAAGCTGGAGCCAAAGGCACCATGGTTCAAACTTTGGAAGGCACGTGTACAGTTAAAAATGGGCAACAAAACTGCTGCCATTGCAACTGCGCAGGAAGGCATAAAATTGGCTAAAGAAAGCAACGATGAAGAGTACGTTCGCCTTAACGAAGCGGTAGTATCACAAGCAAAAGACTAATTAAACCCCGATATATGGAAGCCTTAAACGAAAGTTTAAGGCTTTTTTGTTTCAAATAAACTGCTGGGGATGCGCGTATAGGTTTGCGGCTGCACAAAAACAAGTTTTATTAACGGAAACGCGGTTTTAATTGCCAGGCGTACCCGTTCGATAGATGCCGTGATATCTTCGGTATCGATATCCGGATTAAATTCCACGATTAGCAGGAGTACCACGTCATCCGGCGCCTGGTAGGTAGATAGCACGTTTATTACTTTAATAACCGATTCATCCTTTTCGGCAAGCACCCTTATTTTGTGCTGGGTGTTACGGGCTATGCCTTCGCCCATAAGCAGGCTGCGGCTTTCGCGGGCCAAAATGGCCGATACAAATACCAGCAGCAAACCTACCAATACCGACGCGATGCCATCCATATATGGCATGTTGTAGTTGTGGCCTATTAGCATAAAAACAAAAACGATGGCCAGACCTAATACAGCGGCCCCATCCTCAAACAACACTAAAAAGCTCGAGGGATCTTTACTCCTTACAATGGCCGACCACCAGCTTTGCCCGTTACGTACTTTGTTAAATTCTTTTATAGCGATAACCAGCGATACGCCTTCAAATACAAACGATGATGCCAGTACAATGTAGTTCCAGAACGGGTCGCCCAGTTCTTCAGGTTTAACGATGTGATTAATGCCCTGGTAAATGGAGATGCCCCCGCCAAGCCCGAATATCAATATAGATACGATGAACGACCAAAAATAAAGCTCGCGCCCGTAACCAAAAGGGTGACTAACATCAGGCGCTTTGTGGCTGCGTTTAAGGCCGTACAAAAGCAGCACCTGGTTCACGGTATCAACCATGGAGTGGATCCCCTCGGATATCATGGAGGAGCTGTTGGTGAAACCACCCGCAATAAATTTAGTTACAGCAATTAACAGGTTGGCAGCAAGCGCGCTGTAAATAGATGCATTGTTTGTAGCTTTCATACTTGTATACTACTAATGCCAAAAAGCCGGATGTGTTTTGTTTGATATGTTTTTATTGAGCGGTAGCCGGTTTCGTGGTTATCAGCTTGTTTAAAATGGCAGCTATGATGATTACCCCAATACAGCCAATAGCGTTTAGCCATAGATAGGCAACCGTTTCGTAATAACCCATAACGCAAATGATTATCTCGGTTATTACAGCCGCGATAAACACCGGCGTGCCCCTGATGCTTTTAAGATAAAATGCAACGATGAACACCCCAAGGATGGTTCCGTAGATATAGGATCCCAACTGGTTTACGGCCTCTAACAGGTTGCCAATTTTGCCGGCGTATAAAGCCATGCCAATGCAAACCAGGCCCCAAAATACAGTTGCAAGGCGGGATGCGGTAACATAGCTTTGTTCGCTTCCATTAGGTTTTAAGATACGTTTATAGATATCTACAACCGATGTGCAAGCCAGGGCATTCAATCCGCTTGCGGTAGAGCCCATTGATGCCAGGAAGATAATAGCAATAAGTAAGCCTATCAATCCCTTTGGGAGATATTGCGTAACAAAGGTTAGAAATACGTAATTGGTATCGTTAACGGCCTCGTTCCCACTACTTTTTTTGATGATGTTGATAGCGCTTTTGCGGATGGTATCTGCCTGTGTTTCGGCAAGTTTTAATTCGGCTTTTGTTGAGGCAATTTGCCCGGCATCTTTACTGTCGAATGCTTTTACAAGGGCTTCGGTCTTTTCTTTTTTGTTGGCGAACGCGCCTTCATATTGCTTTTCCAGGTCATTAAACTGCGTGGCATATGTGCTTTTCTTTACCTGTTCTACCTCGTAATTATTAAAGAAGACGGGCGGGCGGTTAAACTGGTAAAAGCTAAAAACCAGCACGCCTATCAGCAGTATCAAAAACTGCATCGGGATCTTGATCAACCCGTTCATGATGAGCCCAAGCCTGCTTTGCCCTACCGAGCTGCCGGTTAAGTATCGCCCAACCTGGCTTTGGTCTGTACCGAAATACGAGAGCTGTAAAAAGAAACCACCGATGATCCCGCTCCAGATATTATACCGGTTATTAGCGTCAAATTTCCAGTCGATAACGTTCATGCGGCCCATGTTGCCGGCCAGTTTAATAGCCTTGCCAAAACCTACATTTTGCGGTAACAGCAACACCACAAAAACACCTGCCAAAAACATCCCCGTAAAAATAATGCTCATTTGCAGCAATTGGGTGTAAGATACCGCCTTTGCCCCGCCGTAAACGGTATAAAAAAGCACCAATCCCCCTATAAAAAGCGTTGTGTAAGTAGTGTTGATATGCAAAATGCCCGACAGGATAATGGCCGGGGCATAAATGGTTATGGCAGTAGAAAGCCCACGCTGAATTAGGAATAGGATAGAGGTAAGCGCGCGGGTCTTTAAATCAAACCGTTGCTCTAAAAACTCGTAAGCGGTATAAACCTTCAGCTTATGAAATATCGGCACAAAGGTGATACACAGCACGATCATAGCCAACGGCAAACCGAAGTAGAACTGTACAAAGCGCATCCCATCGCTGTAGGCTTGGCCAGGGGCGGATAAGAAAGTGATAGCGCTGGCCTGTGTAGCCATAACCGAGAGCCCAACGTGGTACCAGGGCAGCGAGCGGTTGCCCAGGTATTGGTCTATATTTTTACTGGTGCCGCTTTTCCATACACCATAAATAACAATGGCGAGCAGCGTTGTGCCCAGTACTATCCAATCGGTTAAGCTCATTCAAAAGATTTAGTGATGAGCCAAAATACCAGGATCAAAAAAACCAGCCATACGATAACAAT
This sequence comes from Mucilaginibacter sp. UYNi724, assembly GCF_054057495.1. Classification (NCBI taxonomy): domain Bacteria; kingdom Pseudomonadati; phylum Bacteroidota; class Sphingobacteriia; order Sphingobacteriales; family Sphingobacteriaceae; genus Mucilaginibacter; species Mucilaginibacter sp. UYNi724. Next base: position 83,874 of record NZ_JBSRZI010000005.1, read on the forward strand.
ACCGTAAAACTGGTTCCAGTTTTTTATAAAAGAAGGGAGGTCGGTATTCTCAGACCTTTTCACGGCCTTTCACCAGGAATTTTAAGAAGATAGCCGCGGTTAACAAACCGAAAACACCACCTACAGGGATCCAGATAAAGCCTCTTTCTACAATTGCACCAACAAACATACCGGTTAATAAAGCAACCAGGTAAAATACGTAATCGTAGTTTTTTTCTTCGTGGTGATGTGGGTGTTGATGATGTGACATAGTATTATATTAAAATATGATGCTGCAAATTTATATTATTAAAGTATTGATGCCTAATTCAAATTACTGATTTTTTGGCTTGCTCAATAAATTAATAAACAGGCGGTATGCGCCCGGCACGCCGGCAGGTAATTCCCTAAAGAATGCAAGCGATGTGTAAACAAAACGGCCTTTTCCTAAATTTGTTACAATAAGCGAACCTTTATTAGGCGCCATGCCGGTATCATTCATTTGTAGTGGAGTACTGTACCGGCTATCAATATTATCTGCAAAGTATAAGCCGCGTTCCTGGATCCAGTCGCTGAAATCGGCATTGGTTATTTTGTTAGGGTAATTTAGTACCGGGCTTGTTGGCTCAGCAAAAGTTACTTTGGCATCTTCTTCGGTTACGCGCTGGTTAACTACTGTGAACGGGTACGGGCCGATATTGCGGGTAACCAAACCATTGTTGTTATTGTATTGTACAACCAGGTTACCGCCGTTTTTAACGTATTCCATCAGCTTAGGCTGCTCGTAGGTAAGGCGCTCGTTTACATTGTAGGCGCGCACCCCGGTTACAATGGCGTCGTAAACAGATAGATCGCTGTTGAGGATCTCGCTTTCGGTAAGTTGGTGTACGTCGTAACCCACCTCGCGCAGCGATTCGGGGATCAAATCTCCTGCACCGGCAATGTAGCCTATTTTTTTGCCTGCGGTTTTCAGGTCGATGTTTACCAGTTTAGCTTGCGCCGGCGGGAAGATAGTGATGGCCGGCACGTGGTTGTACCTGATATCCAATAAGCCCAGTGAAAATACTTTGCCGTTGACGGTCACGTCAGCTTGTAAAATAGCTGTGGTAGTTTTGCTGTCCGTAGGTGATACGGTAAAAGCTACCGTCCATTCATCGCCTTTGTTTTTGCCTGTAAAATCAATTTTCTGCGGGCTGATCTTCCACCCCGCAACAGGCTTAAGGGTGATGCTGCCGCTGGCATTGGTAAAGCTTTTTAATTTTACCTGGATAGTTTGCGGCTGCGTATTATTAAAGGCGTAAACCTTTTCGGCAATATTGGCGGTAACAGGTGGGGTGATTTCTAAAGGTTGATAGATTTCGCCACGGGCAGGGTCAACGTATTTATATATCAGTTTACGGTAGTAATTAATAGTCTTTCCGGCAATATTAAAATCAACTCTCACTATTTGCGCGTCCGGGTTTTCCGGGTTGCCAACTTTTAGGTCATCGTTTATTGTATAGCTGCCAATACCATGAGGCGATTCCAGCCAGTAAGGTTGGGTAAGTTTATTAGCTGCAAATTTTTGTGACAGCGTTTTAAGTTGGTTCTTTTTAAACACGCTATCCGCATAGGTGATAAATGTATCCGCTATGGTGATGCCAAAAAGTTTTACAAGTACATCGCTGCTGTTAATCCCTTGCAATTGAATTTTCATGGTATCGCCTACAGCATAGGCGGGTTCTGTCGTGTACGCCTCAAACCATAATCCGGCGCAGGCGGCAATGATATCTTTTAACTCTTTTGTTTTTTGTTTGTGCCAATAGTCGTAGGCGGTGTTGGCGCCTTCGGTTAACCTAACGGTTTGGAACGCTTTATTGGTGGCTACGGTTTGGTCAACATCGCCAAGTAAAGCCACTAAGGCCGGCACGGATGCCTGCGGCGCATCGCTGTTAAATGTTTTGGTGATGGCGGCAATTTTCTGAGCTATCGGCGTACCGAATGGTGTGCGGGTCCAGGTGGCATCCACGCCATCCAGCAGGTCGGTTTTTGGGGCATCGCCAAGGATGGTTTTGAAATATTCAAAGGCATCGCCGCGTTGCTTAGCCGAGCCAAAGCCCTGCGTTTTGTGGTTGCTGCGGCTTTCGGCAGCTATTTCGCCGTAGCTTTTACCTAATGTCGGGTTGTATCCACCAACGTTTATTTTAAACTGATCCGGCGAGGTTGTGTTAACTGAGCCAAAGCTAAAGGTGTTCCATAACAGGCGTTTTGCCTGCCATACGGTTGTATATTTTAGTTGTTCGGGGTAACGTTTTGGGTCGGCAGCCGCGCTAAATGCTTCCTGTGCTAATATGGCCGATGCGGTGTGGTTACCGTGGCCGCCCTCGCCGGTTGTAGGGAAACGGCAGATCATCACATCAGGCCTAAAATTACGGATCACCCAAACCATATCGCCCAGCACTTTATCCTTGTCCCAAAATTTAAGGGTTTCTTCGGGGTTTTTAGAAAAACCGAAATCATTAGCGCGACTAAAAAACTGTTCCGCGCCATCCATGCGGCGGGCAGCTAAAAGTTCCTGCGTGCGGATCAAGCCTAAAAGTTCGCCCTGCTCGGTGCCTATCAGGTTTTGCCCGCCATCGCCACGGGTTAATGATAAATATCCCGTACGGTAATGTTTTTCCTGCGCCAGGTAACCTAATAAGCGTGTGTTCTCGTCATCGGGGTGGGCGGCTATATATAGTACGCTGCCCAACACATTCAGTTTTTTTAAATTTTGCTGGATAGTACCAATGTCTGATGGTGGTGCGGTTTGTGAAAATACCTTAGCGTAAATTAAAAACAAGACAAGGGTTACAGGCAGGATGCGCTTCATGACGACAAATATATCTGAAAGAAGGCTTTACGCAATAATGGGTATGATAATTATACCGTCATAATTACATCTCCCGCTATTATTTAATCGATTGATTGAATTTACATTTAAATGATAAAACCCTCTTTTATTAATCAATCGATTAATTAATTTTGCATTGGACAAAAAAGAAAATGGAAAAGGAAAAATCAGATAAAAAAGATCACATACTCGATGTTGCCGAGCGTGTTTTCGCCGAACAGGGGTACGATGGTGCATCTACCCGTATGATATCGGGCGAGGCCGGGGTTAATATGGCTATGCTTAATTATTACTTCGGTTCAAAAGAAGGGGTTTTCCTGGCAATATTCGATCGCAGGATCACCAGTTTCCAAACCATACTGCTTAGCATAGGTAATGATGAAAGCATTAACCCCTGGGAGAAGTTGGATAAATACCTGGATAGTTATATAGATAAGGTAGTAACCAATAACTGTTTCCACATTATGCTGAACCGGGAGATCTCTAAATCCAAAAAATCGGAACTTACCGATCAGATCACCGATATTATGATGAAGAACGTAACTGTTTTTCAGGCTATAATCACCGAGGGGATAAAAAAAGGTGACTTTAATAAAGATGCCGACCTGCAACTTTTGGTTGCAACCATTTTCGGTACCAAAAACTATATCGTAAACACACCGCACATTTCAACAAGGGTGCTTGGGTATGATGTAATGGACGTGGATAACCAAAATAACCTTCTTAAACCCCGGTTTAAGAAATATATGAAAACGCTGTTAAAAGCTTACTTGCAAAATGAAAATGATAACAATAAATAATACACCCTTGAAACCATCACCACTAAACAAAGCCCTAAAGGCCGCGGGTAGTTTAACCCTGCTGCTTTTGGCATTGCTAATTACCAACCCCGCCGCCGCGCAGGACAAAACCCTTACGCTGGAGGAAGCCCTTAAACTCGGGATCGATAACAGTAAAGTGCTTAAACTTTCGCAATCTCGGATAGACCAGGCGGTATCACAATACCAACAGGCTAAAGACCGCTCGTTGCCTACAGGTAGAGCCAGTTTTGGTTATAACCGGGCGCAGATCCCCGCCAACAAATTAAACTTTGGCGAACAAAGCCTGCGCTTGCCAACAAGCGCCAACGCTTATTTGGGTACGTTATCGTTAAACCAGGTGATATTTGCAGGTAACAAATTAAAGTACGCTCGCGAGTCAACCAATTTACTAAGCGAAGTTGCCCGCCTGGATGCTGTTAATGATAAAGACCAGATAGCGTACAACATTATAGACTCGTACTACAACCTGTACAAGGTGCTGCAAAGCAAAAAAGTGGTTGACCAGAATTTGGCTACCATTGATGCGCAGATAAAACAATCGCAACGCTTTTTTGACCAGGGTTTGGTTACCAAAAATGATGTGCTACGTTTCCAGTTACAACGCTCAAACATCGAGTTGAACGGCATCGACCTGGAAAACAACCGCCGCATCATTAACTATAACATGAATATCCTTTTAGGATTGCCGGAAACCACCCAGTTAGGTATAGCGCAGATTGTTGAAACCGACAGGAACGCGTTGCCGCTAACCAGCTACCTGGATTCGGCCTTGACCAACCGCCCCGAGTTTAAACAGTTAGACCTTCGCACGCAAGTTGCCGATATCAATATCAAAAACATCAAAGCAAACACAACGCCAACGCTTTCGGCATCGGGCAGTGCTTACTATGTAGGTGTATCTGCAAACCCACTGCCTAAAAGCGGTAACTACATCACCCCAATATCTATCGGTTTAACATTAGGCTGGGATTTTGGCAGCCTTTGGACAAACAAGAACAAGGTTAACGAAGCTAAACTACAGCGTGAAGAAGTGATCATAAACCGTGGCATCACCATGGATAACGTAAAGAACGAGGTTAACCAAAGCTACCAGAATTATAAAGCGGCTTTAGATAAAATAACCTTGCTGCAAACATCCATTAACCAGGCTAACGAGAACAACAGGATCCTAGAATCGAAATACAAAAGCAACATATCATCGGCCACAGATCGTGCCGACGCGCAAACCCTGCTTTACCAGGCCGAGATCAACTTAGAGTTGGCTAAAGCCGATGCGGGATTAGCATACTATACATTATTAAAATCAACAGGAAAACTTAACAAATAATTACAATATACAAAGCGATGGCAAAGGAAACACAAGAAACAGAACAACCTAAAAAGAAAAGTAAGGTACTTCCTATCATATTAGGGGTGGTTCTTTTAGGGGGTATCATATTCGGCGTAAAAGAATATATATACTTCAGCAAACACGTTGATACTGATGATGCGCAGATAGATGGCGACATAAGCCCGGTTGTGGCACGTGTTGGCGGCTATGTTGACAGCATCATGTTCGAAGAAAATACGCACGTTAACAAAAACCAGCTACTGGTTAAAATTGACGAACGCGATTACAAAGTAAAATTAGAGCAGGCACAAGCTGCACAGGTTGGTGCAAGCGCTAACATTAATGTTGGCGAATCGCAGATCTCTACCACTGCCGCAAACTCATCAAGCGCTAAAGCTGATGTAGCATCTGCAAAGGCACGTTTAGATAAAGTGCGTAAAGATTACGACCGTTACGCCAACCTAGTGCAGGATGGATCGGTAACGCGCCAGCAATTTGACCAGGCCAAAGCCGATCTGGAAGTTGCCCAGGCAAACTACAATGCATCGCGCGATAAATACAAAGCCGCGTTAGAGCAGATAGCTACCAGCCGCAGTTTGTTAAAGGTTACCAATACAGGTGTATCTCAAAAGCAGGTAGATATCGATTACGCGAAACTACAGTTGAGCTATACCGATGTAAAATCCCCGGCAAGTGGTATGGTAGCTAAAAAGAATGTACAGGTAGGCCAGTTGGTACAGGCAGGGCAAACTTTATTTTCGGTAGTGAACGATAACAGTATTTACATTACCGCAAACTTTAAAGAAACCCAATTAAACGATATTAAGAACGGTTTAAAAGTTGACCTTAAGGTTGATGCTTACCCAAGTTTAAAAATAGAAGGTACAGTTTACAATTTTTCGCCTGCTACAGGTGCAAAATTCTCTTTACTGCCACCAGATAATGCTACCGGTAACTTTGTTAAGGTTGTACAACGGATCCCTGTCAAGATCAAGATCACAGGCAGCAAAGAAGATATAGCGAAACTACGCCCGGGTATGAGCGTTGACGTTTCGGTAATTACAAAAGACTAAATAACATGGCTGAAACTGGCTTTAAAAAATGGATAATTACCATAACGGTAATTATGGCATCGTTGCTTGAGCTTATCGATACCACCATTGTAAACGTAGCTATACCGCACATACAGGGTAACCTGGGCGCAACTTTAGAGGATATTGCCTGGGTGGTTACCGGTTATGCCGTGGCAAACGTAATTATCCTCCCAATGTCGGGATGGCTTGGTGGCCGGTTTGGCCGCAAGCAGTATTTCCTTACGTCTATTATTGTATTTACGATAGCCTCATTCTTGTGTGGTAATGCAACCACGCTTGATGAACTGGTGATCTTCCGGATCCTGCAGGGCATCGCGGGTGGTGGTTTAATATCTACCGGCCAAACTATTCTGATAGAGACCTGGCCCCGCGAGCAGATTGGTACTGCTACAGCACTATTTGGTTTAGGCGCGGTGGTAGGCCCAACTGTAGGCCCAACCATTGGTGGCTGGATAACCGAGAACTACTCGTGGCCGTGGATCTTTTATGTGAACTTACCGGTAGGCGCACTTGCGGCGTTCCTGGCTTATACGTTTATTAATGAAACGCCAAAGGCCGAGAAGAAGCCCATCGATTGGTGGGGTATTGGCTTGCTTGCGGTTGCCGTAGGTAGTTTACAAACCATCCTTGAAAAAGGGGAATCGGAAGATTGGTTTGCTACTACTTATATTACTGTGCTTACTGTTTGTGCTGTTTTGGGTACCCTGCTGTTTATATGGCGGGAAATGAGTACCGAGCACCCCATCGTTAACTTTAGCATTATGCGGCACCGCAGTTTTGCCGTAGGTATGTTCACCTCTTTTATCCTCGGTTTTGGGTTGTATGGGTCTATATTCGTGTTCCCGGTATTCTGTCAGAGTTTGTTAGGCTTTAATGCCCAGCAAACAGGCCAATTATTGTTCCCCGGCGGCTTGTGTACTATTTTTATGATGCCATTTATAGGTAAGATGCTTAACAAAGGCATCCCCGCACAATTTATGGCGACGCTTGGTATGTTCCTGTTTTTTGTGTTTACCTGGATGCTAAGCAACTCTACCCTGGCAACCGGCGAAAATGATGTGTTGATACCTCTATTGATCCGTGGTGTAGGTATGGCCTTATTATTTGTGCCTTTAACTACGCTTGCCATGGCCAACCTTAAAGGACCCGAGCTTGGGCAGGGATCTGGCCTAAACAATATGATGCGCCAGTTGGGCGGGTCGTTTGGTATCGCTGCTTTAACAACCATCATACACATTCGTCAGGGAGTGCACCGGAATGCATTAATAGAACACGTTAACCCGTATAACCCTGCATTTACCGAAAGGATGCACATACTTACCCAAGGGTTTATATCCCGCGGTAAATCTGTACTTGATGCTACCCACATGGCTTATGCAGCTATTGAAGGTACGGTGATAAGGCAAACCATGTTGTTAAGTTATGACGATGCTTATTGGATCTCTGGTCTGGTGATGCTCTTCTCGATACCGTTACTATACCTGCAGCCCTTTAAAAAGCTAAAGGCAGTGACAGATTCTCACTAAAAAAACAAAGCCATTCTGTTCTTACGAACGGAATGGCTTTTCCAAAAAATCAACAATTAAATTTGTATTCCTCCCTGGTACCGGTAATATTATAAGCTATAAAATTATGATGATGACAGGGGTTCGTAATAATCTAAGGCTTAAAATTAAGGGTTTTAAATTAACAAACCCAAACATTGCCGGATATTATTTATACAAACCGAAAATTTCTGCTTTTTTAGAAAATAATTTTCCCGGTAGCTGTTACCAATGATGCTATTCTCACGGCATCAAAAATGCGCTCTTCGGTAGTGCCAAGTTTTATTAACGAATCTTCGTGCGCGTTCACACACATTTCGCAGCCGTTAACGGCCGATATGGCAAGGCTCATCAATTCAAAAAACTCTTTCCCGGTTACAGGTTTCATCATCAGCTGCATGCGGATGCGCGCCGGGATCTGGGTGTATTTTTCCTTCTGGGTAAAATGCCTGAAACGGTAAAATATATTGTTTGATGCCAATAACGATGCACAACCTGCCGCTTCTGCCACATCGGCATCGGTAGCTTCGGCTTGTTTGGCAATATTGGTGTAATACGCGATCAGCGGCGCATTCTGATTATTAACTGCCGTGCTTAAACCCAACAAAGCGCATTCTTTAGCGCTTAAATGCTCGGATGTAAGTGTGCTGGTAAAGTTTAATTTCAAATCACGTAAGTAGCGCGATTCGCCTGCCTCTAACAGGCTGATGGCGGGGGTGCGGTATGTTTTGTCAAGGCCGGTTGTTTCCAACAGTTCCTGAACTATTTCGGTGCTTTCGCTCATGGGTAGATATACAGATGTGTAAATGTGCAGATTTCAAATGTGCAGATGATAAGAATTTGCACATCCGCACATCTGAAATTTGCACATTAAAATTATGCAGTTAAAGTTTCCTGGCCTTTTTCCCAGTTACAAGGGCAAAGTTCGTCGGTTTGTAAACCATCAAGTACACGTAAAACTTCTTTAACGTTACGGCCTACGTTAAGGTCGTTAACACATACCCAACGGATAACACCTGTAGGGTCTATAATGAAAGTAGCACGGTAAGCGATTTTTTCGTTTGGCTCTAAAATGCCAAGGTCTTCTGCTAATGATTTTGAAGTATCAGCCAACATCGGGAACTTAAGGTCGCGAAGGTCATCGTGGTGGGTTCTCCAGGCAGCGTGTACAAATTCGCTATCGGTTGATGCACCAATTAAACGGGTTTCGCGGTCGCGGAATTCACCAAAGTTTTTGTTGAACTCGGCAATCTCTGTAGGGCATACAAAAGTGAAATCTTTTGGCCACCAGAACATTACGGTCCAAACGTTATCATCATTAACAAGATAGTCTGAAGTTAATGTTTCAAACTCTTTGCCTTTTTCAAGACTTGTTACGGCTGTTTTAGAAAATTGCGGGAATTTTTGTCCTATCGTTAACATAATGGTTGTTTTGTTATAATTTATGCAACAAATATACGGTTTAAACACCTCCGGTTTGCATCTTAAAAATCTATGGTATATAGTTTTTCTCTATCGGTTATCTGGTTGGTATTGAGCGATGCTATTAACGCCGGTGTAAATACTCCATGATATTACGGGGTGAGTTTGTTAAATTAACTAAGTGCCAAATAATTAACTGGCAGAATATTACATTTGTAACCCCGTTAACCGTAAATTGAATTTTAACGCATGTACGATATTTGTTGCATAGGGCATATCACCTTAGATAAAATTGTTACCCCCAAGGCTGTGAAGCACATGGCGGGTGGCACGGCTTTTTATTTTTCGAACGCTATCCGAAATATGGATGTGAAATACGGCCTGGTTACGGCAGTAGCCGATACCGAACTGCCCAGCGTTACCGCCCTGCGCGATAAAGGCATCGAGGTAAAAGTATTGCCCAGCGCACATACCGTTTATTTTGAAAACATTTACGGCGAGAACCAGGATAACCGTACCCAGCGCGTTCTGCAAAAAGCGGATGCCTTTGTAGCCGAAGACCTGAAAGATGTGGAAGCCATCATTTTTCACCTTGGCCCGCTGCTGGCAGATGATATGTCGACCGATCTGATCAAAGCTTTGTTTAGCCGGGGCAATGTATCAGTAGATGCGCAAGGTTACCTGCGCGAGGTAATTGACAAAGGCGTACACGCCATAGACTGGGCAGATAAACAGGAAGCTCTCAAATACATTGATGTATTGAAAGTAAATGAACACGAACTGGAAGTGCTTACCGGCATAGCCGACATTAAAGAAGGGGCGAAGGTACTGGCCGAGTGGGGCGTAAAGGAGGTGGTTGTAACCCTTGGCAGCATGGGCTCGATAATTTATCACGATAGTATCTTTTACACCATCCCTGCCTACAAACCTACCGAAGTAGTGGATGCCACCGGTTGCGGCGACACGTATATGGCGGGCTACCTGTACAAACGCGTTAAAGGGGCCGACATCCAAAAAGCCGGCGAATTTGCCGCCGCCATGGCAGGCCTCAAAATAGAAACCTCCGGCCCTTTTGAGGGAAGTGAAGCGGATGTTGTGGCGATGATGGCGAGGTAGGGTTAGCATTAATACCGTAAACAAATACTTTACAATTTTGCTGTTGGTGTAACGGGGAAATTCACGATTTTCCCAAGTTGCTTAAAAATAGTTTCGCGACAAGCTATTGTAAACGTACTATCATCATTCTCAATTATATATTTACAAATAGCGAATAAATCTGAAGTTTTTATTAAACCAATTTTTTCTCTTTCGGCACCTTGTTGACATTTTTTGGTAAAATCCAAGGTTCGTTCGTTAGGAGCAGTTAATCGTTGCGGGTTACCGATTAGCAATCCAAAAGCTTTTTCTGGTATAGTTTCTTTTTCAAAATCTGCGTTAAGACCATCCAATAATTGTCGGAACTTACTAATATCAATGTCCTTATTGTCTTTACCTTCACATTCTCCAATAAATCTATATCCTTCTGGAGAAATAATTATTTGATCCAGTTCAAGTTCCCCATCGTCATAATTCTCCGCAGTGTAGCCCAAAATAATAAGCGCTTTGGTTACTGCTTTTTCTAACGTTTTACCGGTTTCAAATAGTAAATCTTTAAGAGACTCTTGCTCAATCAGTACTAATTGAAGTCTTTCATTCTCAATAGATATGTCTTTGATTTTTTTCAGGTTTAGATCAATAGTAGTAATGGTTTTCGTAGCCTCGACCAATTCATATTGAGGAGTATTTAACCAGTTCGGTTTTGGTGTTTTTAATTCAGTCTTATTTATGGTATTTTCAATTTCAATCAAATTACTTACAAAAGATAAGCCTACTTTGCTCGCCATCGAATTCCATGAGCTTCTTCCAGTTTTTTCATTATGCTTTAAAAGTTTATTTACATGAAAATTAATATTTGGTAAATAAATTGTATCACCTTTTTGACTGCTGATTTTAGCACCTAAAACGCGATCTTTGTTTTTTGTGAAAAATAATGGGTTATCAGGGCTCTTAGCAAAATATGCTTCGAAAGACATATATTCTTTAAACAAAGAATAAAATTCGTTTACAAGAAACGAATTTGGAAGGATATATTCCCCAGATACGAATTTGAATTTAATGTCATCAAAAGGCAGAAATTTATAGTTGGAAAATGGCTCTATATGAAAAGTAATTTTTTGATTTCTCCCGCTTCCACTTACATCTCTTGTTCCGGAATAGATGAAAAAATCCTCCTTTTTTGGCAAAATAATAAACAAAGTGCCTCCGGTATTAACAAAGTGAGATAATTCATTTTTCCAATGTCTCGCGTGCTCTTTAATCTGTGGTGAAAAGTCTTTGCTATAAAGTTTTTTTCCTTCATAAGATTCATTAGTTGCCATATAGCTTTCATACAGATTATAAAATGGATTTTTTATTACCGGTGCAAAAACTGCAATATCAATATCTGACAATGAAGCGTATGTATTAAGTTTTATATTATTTTCAACGGATGGAATTTCTATACCTATTGTCGCAATGTTTTTCATTTTCTTGTTTATAAATTTTTAGACCCTTACATCCCCAATTGGTTCATCACATATTCAAATACAAACGTCCAGTTTTCTATGGCTTGCTGAGTGCTTTGGCCGCTGCCGTGGCCGCTGTCAAAATCCATGTGGAGGATGATGGGGCTGGTTTGGCCGGGGTTGTTCTGCAGGGCGGCAACAAACTTTTTGGCGTTCATTGGGTCAACACGGGTATCGTTGGCACCGGCGGTTACCAGCATTGGCGGCACGTTCACGCCCACGCGGATGTTTTGGTAAGGCGAATAGCGCAGCAACCATCTAAACTGTTCCGGGTCTTCGGCTGCGCCGTATTCGGGAATCCAGTAGCGGGCTATCAGGAATTTGTGGTAACGCAGCATGTCCAGTAGCGGTACTTCGCATACAATGGCTTTAAACAGGTCGGGGCGTTGGGTTGCAGCGGCACCCATCAGCAGGCCGCCGTTGCTGCCGCCAAGGGCTACTATCTTGTTTTCCTTCGTGTATTTCTCTTTGATCAGCCATTCCGCGCAAGCGTAAAAATCATCAAAGCTGTTTTGCTTTTTGGCAAGCATCCCGTCCAGGTGCCACTGCTCGCCAAACTCGTCGCCACCACGGATGCCCGGCTGCACCACAATGCCACCCGCTTGGATGAACGGCGCGTAAAAGCCGTAATACCCCGGTTTAATGCCCGACTGGAAACCACCGTAAGCAGTTAACAGCACCGGGTTGTTGTCATCCATTTTAAGATCCTTTCGGTGTACCACAAAGGCCGGCACACGGCTGCCATCCTTAGATTTATAAAATTTTATTTCGCCGACTATCTGGCTCATATCAACCGGCAAGATCCGTTGGTAAAACAGCGTCCACTTATAATCTTTAGGCGAGCAAACGTAGGTTTTTGGGGTGGATGTAAACGTTACCAGCGATATGTACAGCTTGTCTTCCTCGCGGTCGTAACTCATGCTGCCTACGCTGCCTTTCTCGGGCAGGGGCACGGCGCGCAGTTTTTTACCGGCAAGGTTGTAGATGGTTAACCGGCTTTCAATGTCTTTTTTATCCTGTATAATAATGCTGTTTTTAGTCACCGCGTAACTCTCCATCACCGTGCTGCTCTCTGGGATCAGCGTTTTCCAATTCTTATAGTCCGGGTTCAGTTTATCAGCTATCATCAGCTTACTGTTGGGCGCGTTATCATTGGTTTTTATATATAGGTGGTTGCCGATAGCCTCGGGATACGCCTGGAATTTTTTACTGTTGTAGATCAGCTTGCCATCCTTTAAACTCCCCGTAGGGCGCATGCGTAAACTGTTCGAGTAAAAGTCGCCCTCGCCGCTAAAAGTTACATCGCTGTAGCGGTTATCATAAATAAAGTAGCTGTTTTGGGCATCTTTGGTAGTGCCTACAAAAGTTGCCTTCTCTATTGGGTCGCCAACTTTTAGATAGTAAGTTTTAAGGGGGCGTTGCTTGTCTACATCTTCCTGGCTGCGCAGGGTAACGTAGGCATGCTGCTGGTCCTGCGCCCAATCGAACCCGCTGGTATTAGTAACAGGTTCATGAATCTGCTTACCCGTGCGGGTATCAATAAAGTAAACGGTGTTCACCTCGGCACCACTTTTTTGTGCGCTGATAGCCGCGCGTTCGCCATCATAGGTATAGCTTGTACCACTGGTCGAGATCTTGCCATCGGCATCCAGCGTAACCGGGTCCCATATCAAAATCTTTTTACCGTCGATAATGGTGTAGATCTTATATTGTTTATCGCCCTTTTTCTTCACTGTTTGAAAAACGCGTTTGCCAACCGTGTTTAGCGGGCCTTCATAATCCATGTTCAGGTAGGCGGCAATTTTCTCTTTCAGGTCGGGGTGTACCTTTTGGGTTTTGGCGAGGTACTCTACACCATAATCATGCTGCTTTTTGGTCCACTCTATAACATCTTCATTTTTTTTATCTTCCAGCCAGCGGTAATTATCGGTTAGCTGTACCCCGTGCAGGGTATCAACAACAGGCTTGGCTTTAGTTTTTGGCGGGTCGAATTTTACTTGGGCGTTTGCGGCCATAGCGGCGGTAGTAATTAGGGTGAGCAGTAGGGTGCGTTTCATTGTGATATGAATAAGGTGCAGGCTAATATAAGTAATGTGGGCTGCATTTTATATCCCGCTAAAATCATAAAATTTAGGAAATGCAGTTCCGGTAGCGTTTGGGTTAGGGCGGCCCTTCTATTCGCTTATACGCCTGCAGGCATTCCGCACGGGCCGGTATCCGCTACTATAAGGTTTAGGGTTGATGCTAAAAAACTAAATGGAAATAATCATAGTGATTATCTATTCAAAAAAGGTGCTTTTAAAGCGACAGAAGGTGCAGTCTCAGGGTGTCCCACGGTGTACCGTTTTTTGCCGAATAGTACAGACAGGCCAAAAAGCACAATTAGGTACAATACAGAATATTCTGTACTGTACCTAAAGAAATACTTGATGTAGAGTGGAATTTACTGTTTTTGTTATCGTTTGATTTTCAGCCTATTACAAACTGTCCCACTCGTTATGTCACAAACAGTGGGACAGTAAATATAAATCGGTTAAAAACCTTCGCTAATGGCTGCTTCTTCGGGTATTATAACCGTCTTATCGGCCATTCTTTTTTTGGTGAGTTTATCAACCCGGCTCATTAGAAAGATGCTTAAAATGGAGATGCCGACAATTACATAACCCACCACATTGTAATGCTGTAATGGCGCGCCTTTGCTTGGCTGGGTAACTATAATGCCCGCAACCGCGGCGGCAACACCACCCGCTATTTGCTGCAGCGATGCGTTGATGCTCATGAAAGCGCCACGGTCGCTCATTTCCGGTATGGCGCTGGTTAATGCCGAGGAGGGGATCATGCGGCTCATGATCCCTATCATCATTAAAATGTTGAGTACCATTACCAATATTAGCGGCGTAACGCCAAGGTTGGTATACACCACACACATGATCATCATCCAAACAGATGCTACGGCGAAGATCTTGAACTTATCTATCTTATCACTTAGCTTACCAATTACCGGCATTATCAGTAACGAGCTTAAGCCCGATACCATTAGCAGCATGGTAAGTTGCTTGTAGTTGACACCAAGGTTATTCACCGCGAAGGCGCTGCCAAAAGGCATCATCATAAAGCCACCTATAGATAGCAGGGCGGTAGAGGTAAAGCCTACCCGGTAATCTGCTTTTGAAACTGTGTGCCACAAATGCGCCAACGCCGATCTGTCGCGCTGGATAGCTAAATGGGTTGTTAGCGGTTTAAGGAAAAACCCAATAGCTGCCGCAATGAATATACTCAAGCCGGCCACCATCCAAAACGGCGCTTCCCAACGGTAAAGTGTGGCGATGTAAATGCCGATGGGTACACCCAATACCTGGCTTGCGCCAAAGCCCATTTGAATAAAACCCATTACCCGGCCGCGTTGCTGCAAGGCAAAAATATCAGTAATAATAGCCATGGATATGGAGCCGATAACGCCACCAAATAAACCGGTGATGATCCGCGCGGCAACGAGGGCAGTGTAGGACTGCGCCATCCCGCAAAAGATTGTGCCCACAATAAAACCGACGTAAAAGAACAGCAGTAACTTCTTTCGGTCGAACTTATCGGCGAAGCCGGCAGTTAACAAGCCCGAGATCCCTGCGCTAAAGGCATAAGCAGATACTGCCACGCCAAATGCCGATGGTTTTAAGTTAAGCGATTTCATCAGCATATCGCCCAATGGCGACATCACCATAAAATCAAGTATCACCGTAAACTGGGTGATAGCCAGTATAAATATCACAAATTTTTGATAGCCCGTAAAAGGTACTGCCGGTTGGTTGTTTTCCATTTTTGGTTAGGTTAATTCACAGCAATAATAGCCGTGGTTATTCATTAATTCAATTATTTGTGGATGGCTTATCGTGTACGATACTATCCGCAAAACGCAATCCTCATCGTCCAGGTCTACGTTCCAGCATTGTATATCGGGGTTGGCATCAAGTACGGTATGCAGCAGCAGTTTATCGGCATCGCAGTTAACGTTGGTTTTAAAAAGCAGTATGTGGTCAAAATTTTCTATTGTGTTCATCAGCTTATTTTTTAAGGGCTTTTACAACCAATTCAAAGGCCTGCCAAAGCATTTGGTCGGTAAGTTTAAAGGGCTTGCCGCCCATACTTTTGCCTTCGTTATCAAAACGGATAAGATTGTATAAGGGGGAAAATGCAATAGACCAGTAAACCTCAAATGGCATAACCTCAATTTCGCCACGGTCTATTATGTTATGCATAAACTTGCTCATGGTTACTTTAAACTCGGTTAAAAAGCCTGCAAGAAATTCCTCCTGGTAACTGGATGTACGCATTTGTTCAAAAAAGGAGTTTATCTGCGGTTTATCTTTTATATATGCGTAACGGTTTAGCCATTGCCTGCGCAGACCGTCTTCAAAAGGCATATCGGGGTTAAAATCTTTAATCATAGCCTCTGCCATTACCGTTCCTTCTTCCATGGCGATCTTCAGGATCAGGTCGTCGCGATCTTTGTAATAGATGTATAGCGTAGCTACAGAAATATTGCAAGCCTTAGCTAACTTATTCATGCTAAAGCCTTCCAATCCATCTTTTACGATCAACTCAATAGCGGTTTGCTTAACCAATTGTACTTTATCTGAATTTCTTACACGCATCTAAATAAATCAAGATGCAAATATAAATGAATATTCATTCATTTATTAATTTATTTCAATTTAATTGTTTATTGGTGCCGAACAGGGCATTGCGAGTCAAAAAGCACAGTTTATATTTAAACTGCCGGAAGCCGGAAGATTTTGGGAGAATTGTCAAAAAAAATGCCGTATAAATTATCAATGCTACTAATTTAGAGCAGAGTAACTTAACGGCACAGGGTTCGATAGCTTCAGGGCAAGAGTTTAGACTCCCCCTCTAAATCGCATTAATCAGAGGTTTTTCTATTTGTGTCTTCCCAAACGGAGCCGTACACATATGATTTTTTATCGCAAATATTGCATGAATATCTTTTTATAGGCAACCAAAAAAGTGTTGCCTTCATCAAGGCCGGCCTTCGCGCGCGGTTGGTGAGTTTGCCTTTATCGCAATGCGGGCAGGCTTTTTTTTGTTTTGTTTCCATTGTAGGGGTAATCAAGGCTAACAATTAATAAGGTTAAAGTGCCAATTTAGCAACAATCATTCAGTTATTGCGTAAAAAGTAATTTGTTAACAAACGTTTAATACAGCGTCTTAATTAAGTTGGATTGATTATCAAATATGGTGTATAATGTACACATTTAAAGAATTTTCAGGGTGGACAAAATCAAGACAAAATTTTATATATAGCTTTTAGAGTTGTTAAAGCGTGTTTATAATGTGGTCTAATTCGTCATCCTCTGAAATTTTCATTTTTTTTCGGAGCCTTTGTTTAGCCTTTTTTACGCCATCAATAGTAATGCCCAGCATACCTGCCATTTCGCGGTTGTTAAGTTTCAATTTAATTAGCGCAAGTAAACGTACATCTGTGCCCGATAAATTGTGGTAGGCCTGGCGGAGGTTATAAAAGAAAGTATTATGCACCCGAGTAAACAGCTTCTTAAACTCAACCCAGTTATCCTCGGTCATGATATGTGCTTGCATCATTTTATCAAGACTTTCCGCTACTTCAGATCCACTGTATTTAAGTTGCATGTTTTCCAGTTCGGCCTTTATCTCATTAATCAGGTTGTTTTTTTGAGTCAGATTTTCGGTGTACCCGTTTAGTGCCATTGTTGCATTTTTCAATTCCTCATCAACCCTGCGCTTTTCTGATGCCAGCAAGTCCTTATCTTTATTAGCCTTTAGCCTTTGGCGGTTATATACCAATGCTATTATTATTATAAGCAATATTAATACTACTATAACGGTGTATAATTTGAAGGTATCTATTCGCGTGCTTTTTTTTAAGTTGTCAAATTCTTCACGGCTTCTTTCAGTAATCCATTGCATGCGCACGCGCTCTATAGCCGTTATGTTATCACGTTTTGATACTATTTCGCGTAGTTTTTCCGACTCATCACGGTACCTTATCGCATCCTTAATTTGATTATTCTTTTCGCTTATGGTAGCCTTCAGTTTATAATAATCTACCCTTTGCCCAAGCACGTCTTCTGTGCATAAGGCAAGGGTTTTGTAAACATTGTTCAATTGTGCTGTTGCCAGCTTAAGGTTATCTTGCTCTACATTTATTTTAACCAAACGTAATAAAGCAATGGCCGAATTCTGTTTTTGATCGTACTTAATTGATGTTAGATAATCGAACGTTATAAGCGGGATAGCTTTTTCGTAATAGTGCTGCAGAAAATAAACAGAGCCTATATTGCCTGTTGTAATACCCATCCAAATAGTATCGTTACTTATCTTTGCCATATTTAAAGCATTGGTAAAGTAAACTAACGCGTCTTTATACTGCCCGTCGTTGCGGTAAGTGAGGCCGATGGTATTTACAATATTAATGCGCGTGCGGGATATTTTTGTTTGATACTTTAAAGCTTGGCGGAGGCTTTGGCGGGCGTTCTCAAAATCGCCAAGGTAGTAGTAGAAGTTGGATGCCTCCGAAAAAAGGTTACCCATACCCGGCACGTTATCAAAGCCAACCTCACGAAAATTCTGTTCAGACAGGAGGTAATAACGGCAAGCTTCCGCATTTTTCTTATACAGGAAGTAATAATTTGCTTTACGATGCTGGTAGATGCCGACTTCCAACTGCATCTTTTCTTTTTGAGCGAAAGCGATTGCCTGGTCAAAATACTTATTGCTTATTTGGTTATATCCGCGATTTACGGAGTAGTAATCGGCACGCAGGTCATAGGTAGCGCAAATAAGAGACCGGTCGTTCAGATCTTCTGCAATAACAGCAAAGTCGTCCAGGCTATGCATGGCATCTGCCCCGGTCATTTTACGGCAATCCTTATATAAAATCCGGGCTAAGTCTATGCGGTTGGCTACGGCAGTATCTTTAAGAGAATTGAAAATATTTGGGTGATATACGTGCTTTTCTTGCTGTCTGGCAGCATTAGAAAATAGGGGTACGGCCAATATTAACCATACTATAAGTATGCCAATTAGCCTTAATGGCAGAAGGTTTAAATACTTTGAAATCAAACCGTTAAGTAATAGTTATAAGTAGGGGATCAATTACGTGCTAAATTACTAAAGGTCGATATATTATTCAATAAGCCAGTGCATAATAACGCTTTAATTAAGGGGGCATTCACCTTTTAGACGTGTACGTTATTTAACAGGCCCGGGTTCGTGTATTTGGTTTAATGACAGCGGAATCAATTTTCTGGTTTTAAGGAAGGTGATAGTCACAATCACAAGCGTCATGCTGCCGCCAAACAAAACCGCCGGGATGGTTCCGAATAACTTAGCAGCCATGCCTGATTCGAAATCTCCTATCTCGTTAGATGAACCAATAAACATAGAGTTTACTGCCGATACCCGGCCGCGCATATGATCTGGCGTTAAAAGTTGCATAATAGTGCCACGGATGATAACACTCACGCTGTCGAACGCACCCTGTAAAAACAAAAACACCAGCGACACGTAAAATACAGTTGAAAGGCCGAAGCCTATTATGCATACACCAAAACCTGCAACTGCTATTAATAAATTGCGCCATGGTTTATTCATAGGCGAAAAACGGATCATGGCCAGCATGGTTAATGCCGCGCCTAATGATGACGCCATACGCATGATACCCAAACCTTCGGCTCCAACCTTTAATATATCAAGGGCAAAAACCGGCAGCAAGGCTACAACGCCGCCAAAAAACACCGAGAACAAGTCGAGGCTCATGGCATAAAACATCATTTTGTTGGTAAAGACAAAGTTGAGGCCTTCTTTAAGACTCACCCAAATATTTTCTTTTGGTATAAAAACCGGGGGGTACTCGCGCAGCACATATACCAATATAAGCGATACAAGCATAAATATTAACGTTAAGCCAAAGGTTGCAGTAATGCCGCTTAAGCCCGGGATGACGTGATGTGCAAAGCCATAAATAAACCCTCCGGTAAGCGGCCCAAGTATAGATGCCACTTGCCAGCTGGAGCTGCTCCAGGTACTGCCGTTAGGGTAAAGCTCTTTAGGTATGCTTTGGGCATATATGGTAAAGGTTGCCGGGCCATAAAAGGCACGGGCAAGGCCGTTACAAAATATCATGGCGTACAGTATCATCAGTATGCCATTGGTGTGTAATTGCGATGCCACGTTGGTAAGCGTTGTAATAAACATCACAAGAGATGAGATAAATACGCCAACAAAAATAATGAGCAGCATTTTGCGTTTTTCATACTTGTCGGCAATATAGCCGCCATAAAGGGCTATGCCCACCGCAGGTATCGCTTCACTTAAACCAATAAAAGCCAACGCAATTTTGCTGTGCGTTAACTGGTAAATATAGAAGCCAAGCACAACCGTTTGCATTTGGTACGCAAAAGTAAAACAAAACCGCATGCCCAGGTAAGATCTAAAATCTTTGTATTTAAGGGCGGCAAAAGAATCGGTTTTGGGTGTTATTGTTCCGTCGTCTGGCACTATGGTAGTATATTAGAAATGAGGCCGCAATTTACAATAGTAAGATGCGGCCTCAAAGTATTATCATTAAAAATTTAAACCGTGCTGGTCTATCAGATAAACCAATGCGGTTATGGCTGCGGCCCCCAGTTCAAGCTCACGTTTGTTCACGTTCTCAAACACATCGTTCGGTGTGTGGTGGATGTCGAAGTATCGCTGCGAATCTGGCCTGAAACCTATTAACATAATAGAAGGGATGGTTTCTTTTAATGGACCAATATCTGTACCGCTGCCACCCGCAATAAGTCTGTCGGCCTCATAGGGTTCAAACAGCGGTTTCCATTTTTTGTTAAGGTCTTTTAAGAATGATGCTGATGCACCTTCAAAGCTAAAACCACGAGGGGTAAAACCGCCCTCGTCGGTTTCTATAGCAGCAATGTGTTCTTCTTTGTTAGCGGCAGCAATTTCAGCATATTTCAAGCCGCCTTTGTGACCATTCTCTTCGTTCATGAAAAATACCGCACGGATAGAGTTTTTTGGTTTGTAACCAGTCGCCTTTAAAACCCTCAAGACCTCTACAGATTGCATTACGCCTGTACCATCATCATGCGCGCCTTCGGCCAGGTCCCACGAATCGAGGTGGCCGCCAACGGTGATGAATTTGTTTGGGTTCTCGCTGCCCTTTATCTCGCCGATAACGTTGTATGATTTAACATCGGGCAGGGTTTGACAGCTTTGTTTAAAGTAGAATTTAATAAGCGGAAATTTACGCAGCTTAAGCATATTGCTCAGCTTATTAGCTGCCAACGTAGATATTGCTGCTGCCGGGATCTTTTTGCCACCCTCGGCATAAACGGTGCCACCTGTATGCGGATAATCGTCAAGCGCAGTGGTTATCGAGCGCACTATTGCACCAACCGCCCCATATTTGGCTGCCGCCGCCGGGCCTGCAAAACGTTGTACACCTGCAGAGCCATAGCCCGCGCCTGTCTCAATAAAACGCTGATCGAACGGGCCGTTAAAGAAAACGATCTTGCCTTTTATAACGCTTTCGCCAAGGGCATCCAGTTCTTTTAAACTGCGCACCTCTACAATATTTGCGGTGATGCCTGAAGCAGGTGTACCAACCGACATGCCCAGTGCAGCTATTGGCACCGATATTTTGGTTTTGCCATCTATAATATAACCCTGTTCTTTTGCGCCGCGTACCCAATGTGGTACCATCACCTCTTGCAGGTAAACTTTATCAAATCCGTAACCATCCATCAGCTTCTTGCTCCACTCGACAGATTTTGCAGCACCTGCCGAGCCGCTTAAACGCTGGCCTATCTTTTTACACAGGTAGCGCAGGTTCTCGTAACACTGGCCGTTAACCAGGGCTTCGTCATAAAACTTGCGGATCTGTAAGGAGTCTTGTGCTTGCGACGATATCGCTGTTGCTAATAAAACAATGGAAAGAAGAAAGGATTTTTTCATGATAAGATGCGTTTAAGCAAATGTAATATTTGCCACGCATTTTAATAGCTGCCTATGATATTTTATCCCAGTTTAAACCCGCATTTTGAGTCTGGAAGGCAAGGTTTAGGATCTGGTTTTCGGGAGCGGCCAGTTGCGGGTCTTTCTCGAAAATTTCGATAACGCAGTCGCGGGCTTGCTGCAGTATTTCCTGATCGGTGGTAAGGTCGGCAACCTTAAGGTCTAACACACCGCTTTGCTGGGTGCCCCCGATGTTACCTGGGCCGCGCAGTTGCATATCTATCTCAGCTATTTCGAAGCCGTTATTGGTCTTAACCATGGTATTTAAACGGATGCGGCCATCGTTGCTTAGCTTCTCGTTACTCATCAAGATACAAAACGACTGTTCGGCGCCGCGGCCAACACGGCCACGTAACTGGTGCAATTGCGAGAGGCCAAAACGCTCGGCATTTTCAATGATCATTACGGATGCATTGGGTACATTTACGCCAACCTCTATCACTGTAGTTGCTACCATTATTTGCGTTTCGCCTTTTACAAAGCGTTCCATTTCAAAATTCTTTTCGGCGGGTTTAAGTTTGCCGTGTACTATGCTGATGCGGTAATCAGGTAATGGAAATTCGCGTGTCATGATCTCGATGCCGCTCTCGAGGTTCTTCAGGTCGAGCCTTTCGCTTTCCTTTATCAGCGGATACACCACGTACACCTGGCGGCCTTTGGCAATCTCTTCTTTCATGAAACCGAACATTCGCAGGCGTTGCGCCTCGTAAAAATGTACGGTTTTGATGGGCTTGCGGCCGGCGGGCAGTTCGTCAATTACAGATATATCCAGATCGCCGTACATGGTCATAGCCAGGGTACGGGGGATTGGGGTAGCCGTCATCACCAGGATATGCGGGGGAACGATGTTCTTGCGCCAAAGCTTAGCGCGTTGTTCAACACCAAAGCGGTGCTGCTCGTCAATAACCACCATGCCCAGATTTTTGTATTGCACTTTATCCTCTATAAGCGCATGCGTACCTATCAGGATGTTAAGTGAGCCGTCTTCCAGTTTTTCGTGGATACCCGTTCGGGCTTTGGTAGGCACCGATCCGGTGAGCAGGGCGACTTCAATAAAGCCATCGCCAACTAAATCCTTTATGGTTTGGTAATGCTGATTGGCCAAAATTTCGGTAGGTGCCATAATACAGGTTTGGAAACCGTTATCAATGGCTATCAACATACTCATTAGCGCCACCACCGTTTTGCCGCTGCCCACATCACCCTGGAGCAAACGATTCATTTGCACACCGCGCTGGGTATCGGTACGGATCTCTTTTAGCACCCGCTTCTGCGGATTGGTTAGCTCGAAAGGTAATTTATCGTGGTAAAAGTCATTGAAGTAGTGGCCAACTTTATTGAAAATGTTCCCTTTAAACTTTTGCGTGCGCATCAGTTTATTCTTTAGCAGTTTTAGTTGCAGAAAGAATAATTCTTCAAACTTCAATCTGTATTGTGCCTCCTTTAACTGGTTGGCATCATTAGGGAAATGGATGTTGCGGTAACTCTCCTGCCTGCCTGCCAGTTTAAAACGGTTAAGGATATAAGCAGGTAAATTCTCGTGGATGTCTTTTGCAGTTTGCTCAAGCAGGGCCGCAATTAGTTTTTGAAGGCCTTTGCTATCCAAGCTAAACTGCTTCAACTTTTCGGTAGAGTTGTAAGCAGGCTGAAGGGTTAAGTTACCCTTTTGTATCGGTGCGCCGGGCAAATAGGGGTCCATCTCCGGGTGAGCCATTTGGGCTTTATGATTAAAAAAGCCGGGCTTACCAAATATCACATACACCTTGCCTGGCACCAGCATCTTCTCGGCCCATTTAATCCCCTGAAACCATACCAGTTCTATTGTGCCGGTATCGTCATTGGCCTGCACTACTAAACGTTTGGTGCGCTTTTCGCCAATAAGTTCTTTTTTGTTTACTCGTGCAAGTACCTGCACATAGGGCATATCGGGTTGGATATCCTTTATTTTATAAAACCGCGTACGGTCAATATATTTATAAGGGATGTGCCGTAACAGGTCTTCAAAATTGTTTATCTGCAATTCCTTTTTAAGCACATCCGCACGGGCTATGCCTACACCTTTTAAATACTCAATGGGTGTTTGAAAATGCTGACGGTTCAATTTTTATATAGATCAGGGCTTTAAAGCAATTACAGAGATCTCTACATTGACACCTTTTGGCAACGCAGATACTTGTACCGTTTCTCGAGCCGGGAAATCAGTTGTAAAGTATGAGGCATACACCTCGTTAACCTGCCCAAAGGTTTGCATATCAGTTAAGAAGATGGTAGTTTTTATGATGCTGTCAAATCCGATACCAGCCGCTGTCAATATCGCTTTAAGGTTTTCCATTACCATGGTAGCTTCATCGCTAATACCGGTTGTTACTATCTCGCCTGTTTTGGGGTTGGCTGGGATCTGGCCGGATACGAACAGTAACCCGTTTGCGGCAACAGCCTGGCTATATGGGCCAATTGGCGCCGGGGCATTATTGGTGTTGATGATTGTTTTCATGATGGTGTTATGTTGTAGGTATTACTTTTTCAGAATAAACCACTGGATAAGTTTCCAGGTGATGCCGGCCACAAACATACAAATGGCAATAGCATTTATAATATGCATAACCTTTAGGTTAAAGCTGGTTGGCCTGTTTGGATCCTTTTTTCTAAAGAAGTACATAACACAAATTTAATAAAAAAAAGAAAGCCCTCCGAGTTATTCGGAGGGCTTCTTAAATAATATTTTATTTAGATATTATCTTTGTTTGAAGGCAACACGACGGTTAGCAACACGTCCTTCTTCAGTTGAGTTATCAGCAATCGGGTTAGTTTCACCGTAACCTTTAACTTTTAATTTTGATGCAGCAACACCAGAGTTAACTAAGTAAGTTTTTACAGAGTTAGCACGGTCACGTGATAATGATATGTTGTGAGCAGCAGTACCTTCAGATGAAGCGTAACCATCGATCTCAACAGTTTTACCAGATGAACGTAAGTCAGCTGAAGTAGCATCTAATACTGGGTAAGAAGAAGTTCTTAATACCGAGCTATCAAATTCAAACTGGATGTTTGAGTAAGCAGTACCGGTAGTAGCAACCGAATCAACAGATTTAGGGAATACGATAACGCAACCAGAACCGTCAACAACGCTACCAGCAGGAGTGTTAGGGCATTTGTCAAATTGATCAGATACACCGTCACCATCAGAATCTTTCTTAAGATCAGTAACTGCGTTTTCAACGTTAGTTACACGGCCTTTAAGAGCTTCAACTTCCTGACGTAAAGCAGCATCGTACAATTCGTCGTACATCATAGCTACCGGGTTAACCCATTCTAAGCTCGGTTTTGATTTTGAACCTAAAGTGAATTCTAAACCACCGTAACCGTAAGAGTAACGATCTTTTGTGTTTACACCGTTAGTAACACCATCAAAGTTACCACCATCGATAAAGTTAATTGTGTAACCCAAGTTTAAAGCAACAACATCGCTTAAACGGAATTTAACACCAGCACCAACCGGGATAACCAATTCTTTAACGTATTTGTCTGTACCAACGTTACCACCAGTTGCACCGTTTTTATAATCAAACGGAGTACCAGTTACAGGGTAGTTACCGGTTGGGTTGTACATAGCTAAACCAGCACCTGCATTTAAGAAGAAGTTAACAGAGTTTTTACGACGGATAAAGTCGATAGTTGCAACGTTAACAACACCACTTAAAGTAGCTTGATAAAATTTAGTTGTGTAATTACCAACAGATTCGCCATTGTCGCCAGATACTTTACCACCGCGTACATCTAATTGTAAGCCGAAGTTGTGACCCAATTGATCCCTTACCGAGATACCGTAACCTAACTCAAGCGCTTTGTTTGAGAAGTTATTCATTCTTCCGCCGATCGCAAGAGCTGGAGAAGTAACACCGGCGTTCAAACCAATGCTCCAGGTTTTGTACTGACCTCTGCCGCCAAATACCTTAGCGGTAGACATGGTTGATGACATTGTTGTGTCTGCCATAGTTGTGGTCATAGTTTTAGTGCTGTCTGTTTGTGCACTTACCATACCAGCAACCAGCAGAGAAGCAAATGACAATGCTACTGATTTCTTTAATGTAGAGTAATTCATAGTTTTAAGATTAAACGATTTATTTGTGATTTTTTTCAAAATTAGTAATTATGTTTGAAACAAATACCAATTTTTATTCCAAAATTCACAATATCTACTACAAACTGTAGTAATGTTTGTTTTTTTTTAATTTAATATTTTATTGTTCATGAAATATCTACCTGTTAACGAACAGTTATTTACAAATAATAGAAAAAATTTCGTTTCGCGAATTAAATCCAATTCTATTGCCATTTTTCACTCCAATGACGAATATCCCAGAAATGGCGACCAAAACTTCATTTTTAAGCAAAATCCCGATTTTTATTACCTTACGGGGATAGACCAGGAGCAAAGTATATTGGTTTTATACCCTGATTGTCCTAATCAGCAATACAGAGAAGTACTTTTTTTAAGACAAACCAGCGAACATATTGCAGTTTGGGAAGGACACAAGTACACTAAGGAGGAAGCGCGCAAAACATCGGGAATCCAAAACATATATTGGCTGCAAGAATATGATACTGTGTTGCATAGTATCATAAACTACGCAGATAATATATATATCAATACTAATGAGAACGATAGGTATGCGCACACTGTACCTTACCGCGATCTTCGAATGTTGGAAACCCTGCGACAAAAGTACCCCTTGCACCACTACGAAAGATCGGCAGTTATACTGCGTGATCTGCGTGTTGTAAAGTCGGAAATTGAGGTCGCTCTCACCCAAAAAGCATGTGATATTACCAAAGACGCTTTTATCCGCGTACTAAAATTTGTACAACCCGGTGTGGCCGAGTATGAAATAGAGGCCGAGATAACCCACGAATTTTTAAAACAGCGCGCAACAGGCCATGCTTACAACCCAATTATAGCATCTGGTAAAAACGCTATTGTGCTACATTATATAGATAACAACCAGGTTTGTAATGATGGTGATGTGATATTATTTGACTGGGCTGCAGAGTATGCCAACTACAATGCGGATATGAGCCGTTCTATCCCGGTGAACGGCCGCTTTACTAAACGCCAGCGGCAGGTGTATGATGCTGTGCTTCGCGTTTTCCGTGCTGCAAGTAAAATGATCGTTGCCGGTACGGTTTGGAACGAGTACCACGAAGAGGTGGGCAAAATAATGACAGGCGAACTTATAGGCCTTGGCTTACTTTCAAAAAACGATGCGGATAAACAAGACACTAAAGCGCCTTTGTACAAAAAATACTTTATGCACGGCACATCGCATCACCTGGGTTTAGATGTACACGATTTTGCCAGTCGTTACAAACCATTCGAGGTTGGTAATATCCTAACCTGCGAGCCGGGTATCTACATCCCCGAGGAAGGTTTAGGCATCCGTTTAGAAAACAACATCCTGATCACCAAGGATGGTAACCGCGACCTGATGGCACATATCCCTATTGAAGCAGAAGAGATTGAAGAGTTGATGAACTCATAAAGAGTATTAAGACGGTAAGAATAAGAGTCAACTCAACAAGAAAGCCCTTTAATATATTAAAGGGCTTTCTTGTTGAGGTCTAAATGTCCTGATTGTTATTTTGAGTATTCTTCTGCGAACCGATATAGATTAAAATCGCCCTCTTTTGCGGCTTCGGCAATGTCTTGCTGTAGCTTTTGTTTATTAATCCCAACCATTTTATTTTGTTGGATAATATTGTAGACCTTTTGGGTAAGCAGCAGTTGGCGGCGGCTGTTTTTTGTTTTATGGTTTGATAGTATAAAATCAGTAATGGCATCTATCCCGTCGTTTTTGGATGCCACGGTTTTAAAAATGGGCAGCTTACCATCCTTGCTTTGTTGCAATATCTTTTTAAGGTTGTTGATGAAGAGATCGGCGCCATCCCTATCAGCTTTGTTGATGATAAAGGCATCAGCAATTTCCATCAGCCCCGATTTAATGTTCTGAATCTCGTCGCCGGCCTCAGGTACCAGCATCACAAAGGTTAGGTCTGCAAGGCCGGCAACCTCCACTTCTGATTGCCCTACGCCAACGGTTTCTACTATGATATGATCGAAGCCTGATGCGCGCAGCACATCCGTCATCTCGATGGTTTTGGCAGATAAGCCACCAAGTGAACCTCGCGTAGCCAGCGAGCGGATAAATACATCCGGATGGTTAAAATGCGATGCCATGCGGATGCGGTCGCCAAGCAGCGAACCAAAATTAAATGGCGATGTTGGGTCGATAGCTAAAACTGCCACCTTTTTACCTTGCTGCACCAGGTTATTAATAATGGCATTAACCAACGTGCTTTTTCCGGCGCCCGGCGGGCCGGTAATACCTATAATAGGTGTATGTATATTAAAGGTAAGGCTCTTTAAAAGCTGGGCGCTGCCGGCAAGGCTGTTCTCCACAATAGTCAACGCCCGCGCTACCGATCTAAAATCGGTGCAGGTGGGGGTTATATGTGGTGTGGATGCAGGCATGTGTCAAAGAAACAAAAATACACGATATTTAATCAAGCCATAATAATATAAATGGGCAAGCTTAGATAATTATATTTGTAGCGAACATATATCTATATTGAATGAAGGTTTCGGGGTTCACTTTTATACGTAATGCAGTAAAAAATGACTATCCGATTGTGGAGGCTATTACATCTATACTACCCATTTGCGATGAATTTATTGTGGCGCTTGGCGATAGTGACGACGATACTGAAAAGCTGATAAAAGATATAAAATCGCCCAAAATTAAAATCATTTATACTATATGGGATACCAGCGTGCGCGACGGGGGTAAGGTTTTTGCGGATGAAACCGATAAAGCATTCAATGCTATTTCTCATGATAGCGATTGGGCCTTTTACATACAAGGAGACGAAGTGGTGCATGAACAATACTTGCCTTTAATAAGACAAGAAATGCAGAATAACCTTACTGATGCTAAAGTCGAGGGACTACTATTAAAGTATCTTCACTTTTATGGTTCATATGATTATTACGGGCATTCGCGCAGGTGGTATAGACGAGAAATTAGGATTGTGCGTAATAATAAAGCTATCCGTTCCTACCGCGATGCACAAGGGTTTAGATTAGATGGAAAAAAAATACAAGTAAAGCTGATTGATGTCTATATTTATCATTATGGGTGGGTAAAACCACCAACAGGATTGGGAAATAAACTGCGTAATTTTAATCGGTTTTATCATGATGATGTCTGGATGGCGAAAAACCTGCCCGAAACGTTTACGTTTGATTATAGCCAAAAAAATCCCGATAGGTTAGTGCTTTTTAACGGCACCCACCCGGCAGTTATGCAAAAGCGACTGGCCGCTACTAACTGGAGTTTGGCTATTGATTTAAATGAGTTGGATAAGAAAATGAGTTTCCGCCGCAAGGTTCTGCAAAAGGTAGAAGACTTTACCGGCTGGCGAATTAGCGAATACAGGAATTATAAAATCGTTAAAAGATAAGCATACTAAATGTCCAAAAGATCTATCCTGGTAACTTTTGATTCTATGAAACATCCCAATTCGGGATATTATTACTTTGGCAAAGGTTTGGGTAATGCTTTAATCGCAGAGAATAAAGATCGGTTTAGCTTAAGCTATTATATGTTCGCGTCCACAAATTATTTTTTTGAACGTAAGGTGCCTATCGTTTTCAGGTCTTTATTTCACAAGGTGTTTTTCCCCTCTCGTACGTCATTCGAGTTGGTGCATTTTACGGATCAGAATTGCAGATTACGCCCCTGGATGGTTAATGCAAAAAAGGTCATGACCGTCCATGATATTAATAACATCCATTTATCTTTTAAATCTGAACGGAACAAAAACAAGCGGATCAAGAAGTTGCGTCGTTATATAAGTTATTGTGATAAAGTGGTAGCCATATCAAAATTTGTAGCTAATGACATTATTAAGTTTGTACCCGAAGCTGAAGAAAAGTTAAGTGTTATTTATAACGGCGCAGATCAATTAGTTGTCCAGAATAATCATCTACCGGCGTATTTACCTCAGAAACCTTTTATTTTTACAATTGGTTTGCTATCTGCACAAAAAGGGTTTCATCTGCTGCCCGCATTATTACGAGACAATGCTTATGAATTGGTGATTGCCGGGAACGAAACCCCACATAAGGCAGTAATTATAGAGGAAGCAATAAAGCATAACTGCCTGGACAGACTAACTATAACAGGGCCGATAAGCGATGCCGATAAAGCATGGTATTTTAAAAACTGCGAAGCTTTTGCATTTCCATCTATTGCTGAAGGTTTTGGGTTGCCTATCATCGAGGCTATGCATTTCGGTAAACCTGTTTTCTTGTCAAAGTTTACCTCATTGCCAGAGGTTGGCGGTAACGTTGCTTATTATTTTGATTCGTTTGAGCCTGTGCACATGAGAAAAGTATTTAAAACAGGAATGGAAGACTATATAAATAACAACAGGGCAGAAGCTATTATAGAACATGCCTCTAAATTTTCCTGGCAGGCAGCCTCGCAGCAATATTTGGATCTGTATGTAAATTGTTTAGAGAGCTAATTCTTTAATTTCGCTTTACGATCTCTCTTCACTTTCCAGATCAAAAAACGCAACCATATTTTTAGCCCGAAATATTTACGTACAAGAAAGCCTCTGTCATGTTCGAAAATATTATCAGTGTGGGTGCTTGAAACTCCGGTTTGATTAAAGTTAGCCACCAACAAATCTTTAAATACAAATGAAAATTCACCGCTGTTAAATAAAGACATATTTAAAGCGTAATCAGCAGATATTTTATAACGTGTGTTAAAGCGCCTGTTGTTGAATACCTTGCGCGGATAAATCATCGCCTGGTGGCAAAGGCCATATTTTGCAAACCCGTAGGCATTTACAGGGATGGTTGGTCCGCCAAGTGTCATCACGCGGCCGTAGTAAATGATGTTGTCATTTTTCAGCTCTTTACACATTAAGCTAAAATCATCAAATAGTATATCATCAGCACCCAAAAAATAAACCCAGTCCCCAGTAGTGTAATCAAGGGCTTTATTCATCGCGTCGTAAATGCCGTTATCTTTTTCACTTATCCAAAACGCGATTTTTTCGGTATTCTTTTTAAGGATGTTAACGGTGCCGTCGGTGCTTAAGCCATCCACTATTACAATTTCTAACGCGGTGTAGGTTTGATTCTGAATGCTGTTTAAGCAGGCCTGCAAAGTTTCGGCGGCGTTAAACGTTACTATAATAACTGAAACCTTAGCGAACGGATCTGACGCATTTTTTTGGGTAGACATAAACAAATTGAGCTGGCCTATAGTATATTTGGCGTTTGTTGATTTAACGCAAAGGTACTTATTTTGGTACATGTGCGCGGCACACCCACTTTTGAGTAGCAGATGTAAATGAAGAGAGTATTATATTTTTTCCCGGATAACTTAGGGCAATTAAATGCAGGTAATAAAACCCGGGCAATAGAGTTACTCAGTTTTTTTAAAGCCAGGGGTATAGGTGTTGATTTTGCCACATTAAAGGCAGAAA
The DNA here is from genome assembly GCF_054057495.1 of Mucilaginibacter sp. UYNi724. Lineage (NCBI taxonomy): Bacteria > Pseudomonadati > Bacteroidota > Sphingobacteriia > Sphingobacteriales > Sphingobacteriaceae > Mucilaginibacter > Mucilaginibacter sp. UYNi724. Next base: position 115,165 of record NZ_JBSRZI010000005.1, read on the forward strand.
AGCGGAATTTTTATAATGAGGATGAGGCGCTAACATTTATTAAAAATAATAAGCTGGCTGATAATGTTTTTTTGTTGCCCCGTAAACCCGTAACCCAAAATGCATTATTTTATTTTTTTAAATATAAACTTTGGGATTTATTTTACTACCTGTTTACCTTCCGTATCAATTCAAGTATCCCTACGTTTTTAACCATCGCGCTGAAACGTGCGTTTCAACAGCTTTTAAAGAACAAACGCTACGACCATATCATCATTAGCTACGTACAGTGTGCCGATTTGATCAGTAATAAAAGATTAACAGGCAATGCCCATTGTATTGTTGATACGCACGATTTTATAACCGCCCAGTTTAAAGATAAAAAGAGATTTAATTTAGGTACAACCTTTGAAGATGAAATAAACAGGCTTAACTTATTTGATGAAATATGGGCTATTTCATCTGACGAACAATTTATTTTTAGTCAATTTTGTAAGCCGCCGGTTAAACTATTACCTGTTATGTTAAACTTGCCAAAGGCAACGTCGACAAATTCCCGGAACCAAAAATACGACATTATATATGTAGCGAGCGATAATGTGCACAATCAACTGGCTGCAAAATGGTTTTTTGATAATGTTTATCCATTACTTCCTAAAACCGTTAGTATATGTGTAATAGGCAAAATTAATAACTATTTGGATTTAGATAAGCATATTACTCAATTGCCATTTGTGATAGATTTGGCCCCTTATTATACTGACGCAAAAGTGGCTATTTGCCCTATGTTTTCGGGTACAGGTATAAAAGTAAAAGTTGTGGAGGCATTAGCGTATGGTTTACCCGTGGTATGCAATACACGGGGTGTTGATGGCCTACCTAATAAAACTGACAATGGCTGTATTGTGACGGATGACAAGCAGGCTTTTTGTGACGGAATTATTAGCTTATTAAATAATACAAAGTTTTATCTACAACATAGTGAGCTTGCTTTTTACACATTTGATAACAATTTTAGCAGGCAAGCAGTTTTTAGTATTCTTGACGGCATTTTCTCAAATAAATAGATACCAATACGCTCTTATTTAATAATGGAAAAGCAAAACCGGAATTTATTCAGGCTATCTCGAGTAATACTGCTAAAACTGCCCAAGTTGCTACGTTTTTTTGCCCGGTTCAGAAAGCCGGCCAAACGTTTACTGCTTATAAAAACTGACGCGATAGGCGACTACATCCTTTTCAGAAACTTTATTGAGGTAACAAAAAAATCGACAAAATATTGGGATCATCAGATAGACCTGCTTGGCAATATTTTATGGGAAGACGTTTGTTTAAATTTTGACAAGCACCTCTTAAACGACACCTATTTTGTAAAACCCGATAGCTTTTACTACGCGCCGTTAGCATTATTTAAACTTGGCTGGCGCTTGTTTCTTAATAATTATGAGGTGGTGTTGCAACCAACTTATACCCGCAATTTTATTAACGACGGTTTTGCAGGCCTTGCCGCGGCAAAACAAACCATAGGCTTCCAAAGCGATAACGAAGGCATCGAAGCGCGGTACAAAAACAAAACCGATAAATTTTATAGCCTCAAACTCCAATTACCGCCGGGTGTTTACCACGAGTTTCACCGTACCCGTTTCTTTTTCGAAACAGTATTAACACAGTCTATTTCATTATCGGCACCATCAATAACTACCAGTGGTGTTAAAAGCGGGATTGCTGTGCAGCCAGGTGCAGGGGTATTTAAACGCGGATGGGAAAAAGAAAAGCTTTTAGAGCTGATACAGCTTATTATTAACAATACCACACAACAGGTTTATTTATTGGGTGGCCCAAGCGAAGTAGAAATTGGTGAATACTTAATGCAACACAATGCACCTGGCAGCGTAACAAACCATATCAATACAACATCCCTATCCCAAACTATCCGGTTAATAAGCAACTCGGCTTTATTAATAGCGAATGATACGGGTGTTATACACATGGCGGTTGCCGCGCAAACACCATCTGTTTGTATATTAGGCGGCGGGCACTTTGGCCGGTTTGTACCTTACCCTGCCGATGCTGCGGGTAAGCCTGTTTGCGTTTACGAAAAGTTGCCCTGTTACTATTGCAATTGGTTGTGCATTTTCGAAACAGGGGCTTTGCAGCCGTTCCCTTGTATTGCTGCGGTAAGCGTTGATAATGTGTGGCAGGCCACGCTGCCCCTTTTGCCAAACAACAGCATTTGATTATTTACGTTAACTTTGCAAACTTACATTGTTTAAATGAAAACGTATTTCCGTTTATTATCATTTGCAAAACCTATTCAAAAGTTTGCAATTCCCTATATTCTTACCACCCTGTTTGCTGTAATATTTAGCACGTTAAACCTGGCTTTAGTGGCGCCGTTGTTAACTACGCTTTTTGCTAATAACCAGGCGCATAATTTTTTACCATTAGGGCCGAAGCCTGCGTTTATAGATATCATGGCAACCTTTAATTATTACGTGCGCTATGCTATTAATAATTATGGTACCGGCGGGGCGTTAAAATTTGTTTGTGGTACTATCGTGATATCGGCTTTGCTGGGGAACTTTTTCCGTTACCTGTCGCAGCGTATTATGGAAAATTTAAGGGTATATACTCTTTTAAACCTTCGCCGTACCGTATTTAATAATGTAATGAACCTGCACCTCGGGTTTTTTAGCAACGAGCGCAAGGGGGATATCATCTCTAAAATAGCATCAGATGTGCAGGTGGTACAATATTCGGTAACCGGTACGCTACAAGTTGTTTTCAAAGAGCCGCTAACGTTGGTTACTTTCCTGGTGATGCTTTTCCTGATCTCACCAAGTTTAACGCTGTATTCATTTTTGATCATCCCCTTTTCGGCATTTATTATAGCACGGATCGTAAAGAGGTTAAAACAACAGGCCGTTGCCTCGCAGCAAACTTATGGTAACATGATAAGCTATTTGGACGAAGCACTTTCGGGCATCAGGATCATTAAAGCGTTTAATGCAACGGGTTTCATAAAAAACAGGTTTGATAGCGAAAATAAGAAGTACTCGGACATTACCAAATCTATGGCGCGCAGGCAACAACTGGCGTCACCGGTATCGGAGTTTTTGGGGATTACCATGGTTGCCGGGATCGTTTTATACGGTGGTAGCTTGGTTTTAAATAAAACAACGACGTTAAAGCCTGCCGAGTTTATTGCCTTTATTGTACTGTTCTCGCAGATCTTGAGGCCGGCAAAAGCCATCTCAGATTCGTTCAGTAACATCCACCAGGGGATAGCCGCCGGCGAACGTGTGCTAAGCCTGATAGACGAAAAACCTGCCATTTTTGATTCCCCTGATGCATCAACTATAAAAGATTTTAACAATGCTATCCGCTTCGAGGATGTATCATTTGCTTATCAGGAAAAGGCGGTATTGTCAAATGTAGACCTTGTTGTGCCTAAAGGTAAAACCATAGCATTGGTTGGCCCGTCGGGTGGTGGTAAATCTACCATGATGGACCTTATCCCTCGTTTTATGGACCCGCAAAGTGGACGCATCACTGTTGACGGGCACGACATTAAAAGCCTAACTGCCGATTCGCTGCGCGGTTTAATGGGCGTGGTAAACCAGGAGTCGGTTTTATTTAACGATACCATCTATAATAACATCGCTTTTGGTAAACCCGGAGCCAGCCCGGCCGATGTAGAGAACGCCGCACGTATTGCAAATGCACACAACTTTATTTTAGAGACCGAGAACGGGTACGATACCAACGTGGGCGACCGCGGTACAAAGCTATCGGGCGGGCAACGCCAGCGGATCTGTATAGCCCGTGCGGTGTTAAACAACCCGCCAATAATGCTGTTGGACGAGGCAACATCAGCCCTTGATACCGAATCTGAAAAACTGGTGCAGGATGCATTGAACAACCTGATGAAGAACCGTACATCACTAATCATTGCCCACCGTTTAAGTACTATCCAAAACGCCGATATGATAGTGGTACTGGAAAACGGCAAGTTGATTGAACAAGGCAATCACCAGGACCTGATCAACAAAAACGGCCTATATCGTAAGCTAATAGATATGCAAACCTTTAACGAAGGATAAACATTTACATGGTCCATGTAATTATCACTACAGCAAACATCACTGAGGCTTACGAAAACAGGAAGCAACAGTATCTGCGGTCTATAGATGCGTGTTTACAATACGCGCATTTGTTTGACAGCTATACCATTCTGGAATGTGTATCAGCTAAGGAAAGTTACCTTGATAATTACAATACTTTTTACAGCAAAGAAACCAATAACCACCCTAACAAAGGCCTTAACGAAACCAACCATTTACGTGCCTTTTTAATGCAAGCGGATTTGCCCGGCGATACAGCCATTATCAAACTATCGGGCAGGTATATTATTGAAGAGCCTTACTTTTTTGAAAAGGTGCTGGCGTTGCAGAATAAGTTTGACAGTATGTTTAAGAATGATAATGATGTGTATGTAGGCAATGGCTACCATACCTTTTTATATTATATGAAAAAGTGGCTACTGATAGAAACTATCGATAGTCTCGATTTTTCAATAACCAACGAAACACCTATCGAGTGGGATTTTAAAAACCACCTGATGGTGAACGAGCAGCATATCGAGATTGACAGGCTTGGCGTAATGGCTTACCAGGGCACTAATTCTGATAAAATATTCCGTTGCTAAAGTTCAATATTGATACCTTTACCACGTGAAGCAAGTGTATCTAACCCAATCAGCCGTATTGTTTATTGTATTTAACAGACCGGATACTACAGAGCGGATATTTGCAAAGATTCGCGAAGCAACGCCACCCCGGTTATATATTGCTGCAGATGGCCCAAGGGAGCAAAGGCCCGGCGAAGATCTTTTATGTGAACAAACCCGTGCAATTGCATCTAAAGTAGATTGGCCCTGCGAAGTGAAGACGCTGTTTCGTGATACAAACCTGGGTTGCAAAAATGCGGTATCATCTGCTATAGATTGGTTTTTTGCTCATGAAGAAGAGGGTATCATATTAGAAGACGACTGCCTGCCAAATAATGATTTTTTCAGATACTGCGATGTAATGCTGGAGCGTTATCGCCATGATACCCGCATACGGCACATTGGTGGTGCTAATTTGCAATATGGCAAAAAATGGGGCGATGCAAGTTATTACTATTCTAACATGACCCATGTATGGGGTTGGGCCGGTTGGCGCAGGGTTTGGAATGATTATGATAAAGAACTGGGCCGCTACCAGGTTGCCGATGTGCGGGCTAAACTGGAAACTATTTTTGATGACCGCTTTGCCGTTGATACCTGGTTTGAAACCTTTGTTAAAGTGAAAGCAGGCGAGATAGATACCTGGGATTACCAGTATGCTTTTCTTAACTTTTTTAATAACAGCCTTTCGGTAATACCTAACTATAATCTTATTAGTAATATTGGGTTTGGCGAAAACTCTACCCATACCCGTGATGCTAATAACCCTAATGCCAATGTGCCTTTGCAAGACTTGGGTGAAATAACGCACCCCCTATATGTATTATCCCAAAAAAAAGCTGACTACTTTACCCTTAACCAGGATTTTAACCTCGATTACAGGTGGAGGCGTTACAACAAAACCAAGCGCAAACTTAAACGCTGGGTACAAAACCTGTTCAAATAGAAAAGCCACCCACCCAACCGGGCGAATGGCTTAAATTACGTTAATAGTAAATTCTACTTAATTAAACTTAAAGCCTAAGCCCAATGAGAATACCTGGTTGCGATAATCTGGCGCGCCGCTGTTAGAGTAATTTTTATCAAGGTCGATAGCGTAACGGCCCCTTAACTCTACATTGCGGTTAAGGTTGATACCCACACCAATAACACCCGATATGTAGCTTTTATCGCCACGGTAGTTATACTCTGATTCTGAGATGGTGTTAAAGCCATCGTCGTAAGTATTACGGGTTGATGTGATGAACGTTAACTGCGGGCCTATCACAAAATTAAAGCCCGGCACCAAACGGAATTTAGCTAATAAAGGGATATCAACATAATTGGTGCGCTGCTTAAATGTACCGTCGATAGTTTCGGCTTTATAACCTTTCTGCGAAAACAAAATTTCTGGCGCGAAAGATAGCGGGTAAGCGATTGGTATCTCAAACGTTAAACCCGCGTGCCAGCCTGCAATAGTGCTGGTGCTAAAATCAGAGTTGTAAGCATCAATGGTGTTAGAAAAGTTTACACCACCCGCAATACCAACCTTCGGCATGTAAAAATCATCGCCACCACGCCTGTTGTATCGTTCCTGCACGGGGGCGGGGCGCCTTACTACGCGTCGTGGGTAACGCCTGTCATAACGTTGCGCGCTTACTGATCCGGCAACGGCAATAAGGCAAACTGCCATTAGAAGAAATTTTTTCATCGGTTCTATTTTTTTAATTGTTGTCGAATATTATCGGCATCATCCCATAATATTTCCTGATTGTTAATTTTTATAACCTATAGAGTGAAATTCTGAGCCAAGGTTTATTCGTATATCTCATATAATAACTTTACCGGGTAAAACAATTAGCCGTAATAGAGATTTAAGCTACATTTGGATAATAATGAAACAGAAAAATTACATAACCTGCTGCCTCGTTTTAATATTTAGCCTGCTTAGCCAAGCTGGTTCCGCTCAAAACAAAAGCTTTATCGCCACCATAACCGAACAAAACCGCTGGGTAGATTCGGTGTACAAAAAGCTGAGCCGTAAGGAGCGCATAGGGCAGTTGTTTTATGTGAGGGCGCATACCAATAAGGGTAAGGCTTACGAAGATTCTGTCGCTAACATCATCCGCGATGAGCATGTAGGTGGCCTGGTGTTTTTCCAGGGAGGGCCGGTGAGGCATGCCAACCTGATCAATCTTTATCAAAAGCAATCGAGAGTGCCATTGTTGATAGCGATGGATGGCGAGTGGGGTTTGGGCATGCGCCTGGATTCATCCGTATCGTACCCATACCAGATGACGCTTGGCGCTATCCAGGATAATACCCTCATTTACAAAATGGGGCAGATGGTGGCTTATGATTTTAAACGGTTGGGCATGCATATCAATTTTGCGCCAGATATGGATGTCAATAATAACCCCAACAACCCGGTGATTAATTACCGCTCGTTTGGCGATAATAAATATAACGTAGCTAAAAAAGGCATCGCCTATTTTACAGGCATGCAGGATGCAGGTGTTATCGTATTCGCCAAGCATTTCCCCGGCCACGGCGATACTAATGTAGATTCGCACCTTGCTTTGCCGCAATTGCCATTTACAAAAGGGCGTTTAGATTCTTTAGAAGAATACCCGTTTAAGCAAGCCATAGAGGCTGGTATAAGCGGTGTGATGATTGCCCACATGAATATTCCCGCGCTGGATAGTACCAAGAATCTGCCGTCAACCTTATCCCGCCCAATAGTAACCGGTGTGCTTAAAGATTCTTTGCGGTTTAAAGGGATCGTAGCATCTGATGCGATGGAAATGCAAGGCGTTGTAAAAAATTTCCCTAACGGTGAGGCTGATGTAAGGGCATTTTTGGCGGGAAACGATCTGTTAGAACTATCTGTCAACTCAAAAAACGGGGCTAAACTTATTTTAAAAGCTATCAAAAAAAAGAAGATAAGCAAAGAAGAGTTTGAAGCAAAGATCAAGAAACTACTTGCTGCCAAATACTGGGCAGGTTTAAATAATTACAAGCCGGTATCGCCGGCTACCATCCCGCAGGATATAAACCGCCCTGCTGCTGCCGAACTGATCCAGCAATTGGCTGATGCGTCGGTAACGGTAATAAAGGGCGATAGTCGCAGCATAAGGCAAGATCCTTTACGGAAAACGGCTATAATCAGTATTGGGTTAGATAAGCCGACGGTTTTTCAGATGGAGCTATCAAAATGGTATGCCAATAGCATGATCTTCCACGTAGATAAAAATATGGGAGTGCCCGAAATGAACCGCATGCTGCAAGTGTTAAAGCAATACCCGCAGGTTTTTGTAAGCATCCACGATACGCGTACCCGCCCCGCCAGTAAACTCGATTATAGCAATAACTTAAAGCTGTTGATATCTGAACTGGCCGCTAAACCAAACGTTGTAATGAGCCTTTTTGCAAACCCATATACTATTGCAGGTTTGCCGGGTATCGAAAAAAGCGCGGGGATTTTGGTTGGTTATCAAAAAGATGATGCTATGCAACGCTCTGCAGTAAAAGTAATAACAGGGTTAATGAAACCCGCGGGTAAACTACCGGTAAGCATCAACATGTTTTTCCCGACAGGGACGGGTGTAAGCTTTTAATTGCTGGCTAAGGCTTTTTTGAAGGTAGTATCGTTAGCATTAAGCACTCGGTAGTAAGCATTGTTGCCCCATTTAAAACGGGCCGCGTTGGCTTTTACCAGCGTTTTAATACTTTCTTTAGATTGTTGCAGATCGGCAGGTTTAACGTACTTTATGGTTAGTGATGCATACCCAATAAAGTTCTTCAGCCCCTCATCGCTAAGATTATATTGCTCAATAAAATTGTCAGCAGTTGAATACTTCGACATCACGGGTTGCAGCCTGTCTATAATGTAAGCTGTAAACAACTGGTTCTGCGCAAGCTGGTCTACCAGTTGCGTGTTTTGCGCGGTATCTGCAGGTACAAAAACATCGGGCATAATCCCACCCCTGCTAAACACCTTGCGGCCTTTGGTAGTGTGGTAGGCTGATGCGCCAATGAACGCGCTATCGCTTAAGTTGCTCCCGGCATTCAAAAATTCACCTTTGCGCATGCGGTTAAGTAGTTCGGCACGGTAGCTTGCCACCCCGTTTGCATACGATTTTTGTATCGACCTGCCTGATGGGGTATAGTATCGTGCAACTGTTAAGTTAATGGCGGTACCATCTCCAAACGGGAATTGTTGCTGTACCAAACCTTTTCCAAAAGAGCGGCGGCCAACTATAGTTGCCCTATCCAGGTCTTGCAATGCACCCGCCAGTATTTCACTTGCAGATGCGGAGTACTCGTCGATAATAACCGTGAGGCCGCCATTTTCGTAACTGCCAGAGTCGGTTGCAAAATAATCTGTACGTGGTTCGTGGCTGCCTTTGGTGTAAACTATCAGTTTGCCTTTTGGTAAAAATTCATCGGCCATACTGGTAGCGGTATTTAGGTAACCACCGCCATTGCCGCGCAGGTCAAGTACCAGTTTCTGCATGCCATCGGCCTTTAATTTTTTAAGTGCATCCCTAAAATCATCGTCGGTGGTTGATGCAAATTTGCTTATTTTAACATAGCCCGCGTTGCCCACGTTATAGGCGGCATCAAGGCTGCTCAGGCTAACACGGTCGCGTTTTATAGGAAAATCTTTTATGGTTTTAGCTCCATCACGGCTAATGCCCAGGCTTATCTGCGTGTCCTTTTCGCCCCTAAAAGTTTTGCTGATGCGCTGTACATCCAGTTTAGTGCCCGAGAAAAGTTTGCCATCTACGTTTATCACCCGGTCGCCAACAATAACACCTGCTTTGGCGGCGGGGCCACCGGCATTAACCTGGGTAATTACAAGGGTATCGCGCAGCAATTGGTATTCTAAACCGATGCCGTTAAAACCACCTTCTAAGCGTTCGTTGATAGAACGTGCTTGTTGCGCGGGCAAATAAACCGAATGCGGGTCGAGGTTTTGCAGCATTTCATTAACGGTAACACCCTCGATGCTGTCGGTATTTACCGAATCCACATACTTTTCATTTACAAGGGAGAGTACCCGGGAAATTTTATCGGGACCGGAACCAATGCCGAGTTTGAGGCCTACATTATCGCTGTCTTTAAGAACAATGCCGATACCTATTCCTATCAAAATTAAGATGATCGTCCTGAAAATTATTCCCGCAGTTCTTTTCATGTGTAAATAGCCATTGCAAATCTAATAAATAGCAGCTATTGCTTATAATTTATATCACCTTCGTTGCTTTGATGTTTTTTATTCAATTTTGTTAAAAATAAATTTAACTCCCTCTCCTTCGGTGAGGGTTAGGGATAGCTAAAATGGAAAGAAGTACCGAAAAAGATTCTAAATACAACAGCCTGGAAAACATGCCGCTGATGGAACTTTTACAGAACATCAATAACGAAGATAAAACAGTGCCTTTGGCGGTAGAAAAAGCCTTGCCGCAAATTGAGGCGCTGGCAAAGATCACTACCGACCGCATGCGCAACGGTGGCCGCCTGTTTTACATAGGCGCCGGTACCAGCGGCAGGTTGGGCGTGGTTGATGCATCAGAGTGCCCGCCAACTTTTGGTGTGCCGTTTGATTGGGTGGTAGGCATCATAGCCGGTGGCGATACAGCCATCCGCAAAGCGGTAGAATTTGCTGAGGATAACACTACACAAGCGTGGAAAGACTTACAGGAATTTGATATCAACGAGGGCGATGTGGTGGTAGGTATTGCAGCATCTGGCACTACGCCTTATGTTATTGGCGGCTTAAAAACCGCTAACGAGCATGGCATTGCCACGGGCTGCATTGTTTGTAATGCGGGCAGCCCGGTAGCAGCGACAGCCCAATACCCGGTAGAAGTAGTTACCGGCCCCGAGTTTGTAACGGGCAGCACCCGCATGAAAGCCGGTACCGCGCAAAAACTGGTATTAAATATGCTGAGCACAAGTGTAATGATACAACTGGGCAGGGTAAAAGGTAATAAAATGGTTGATATGCAGTTATCAAATGATAAGCTGATACAACGCGGCACCAACATGGTAATGGCCGAAACTGGTCTGCCGGAAGCAGAAGCCGCCGCCCTTTTAAAACGATACGGAAGCGTAAGAAAAGCGGTTGAGGCTTTTAAAAAGTAATTTCAGATGTGCGGATATACATATGTGCAAATGAGAAAAATAAATTAAAGGATTGATTAAAAATAATTTAGATATGTATATGAGCCGTGCCAGCATCTGCACACCTGCACATTTGCATATCTGCACATCAATACTATGCACGAAATAGAACCATATTACCGCTGGCGGGATGACTATGTAGCATCAGAGGATGAGTTTTCGCCCTTTTACGCTACGCAGTATAGCGAGTTTGAGTTTGATAAGCAGGTGTATAACTATTTGCTGCATCCGCAATGGGATTCATTTGGGTCTAACACGCTGTACTTAAAAGTATTGTATGTTGATTACGACCGCGGCTACAGCATCATCGAATTTATTGGCGAGTGGAACGACGCCATCAATAATGATATTATGCTGATGAAGCGCGAGATCATCGAGCTGATGATTGACCAGGGCATTACCCAATTTATCCTGATAGGCGAGAATGTGCTTAACTTCCATTTTTCTGATGACAGCTACTATGAGGAATGGTTTCAGGAAGTGGAAGATGGCTGGATAGCAGGCATAAACTTTCGCGATCATGTGATCAGCGAGTTTAAAAGCGCCAATATAGATTACTACATCAACTTTGGCGGCCAACTTGACGAGCTTAACTGGCGCGCCTTAAAGCCCGTGCAGGTGTTTAAGCTGATAGAAGAACAGTTAACCAAAAGGCTCAACTAAATTTCATCAGATTGTAAGCTTTATAAAAGCCGCAACTTTATACGCATTAAAGCGTTTTTACTATATTCGTACAAATAATTTCTAAAAAATAAATGGAAACTAAAACCCAAGATTACGTTTACGAGAATGTAAGTTATGTAGAAAACCCAGACGCGTCCCGAAGGTTTATTGCGAATGTGTTTGTGTGGATGTTTGCCGCGCTTGCCATATCTGCAGCTTGCGCGTATTTCTTTGCCAATACAAAAGAGTTATCGGCCCTTATCCGTAACCCCGAAACCGGTGCTAACAATATATGGGGAACAGTAGTTATGTTGTCTCCTCTAATCATTGTGGTTCTTTTTAGGCCGTTGTTAGCCAAACTAAGCATTGTGGGCGTTGGCTTAATGTTCGTTGTATTTTCGGCATTGATGGGTATCAGCCTTAGTTCTATATTTTACGCTTATCCGCCGCAATTGATTGCAAGCGCGTTTATAACATCGTCAATTGTATTTGGTGTTATGGCGGTTGGCGGTTACATCACCCACCAGGATTTGACTAAATTCGGCTCTATCCTTATCATGCTTTTAATAGGCGGTGTCGTGGCAACGGTGTTAAATGTACTTATATTTCATAGCGGAGGTTTTGACCTGATCATTAGCTATGTTATGGTTGCCGTGTTTGTAGGGCTAACCGCTTATGACGTGCAAAAGCTAAAACGCATTGGAGCCGGTATAGAGTATGGCGATGCCTCGGGCAAAAAAATGGCCGTTATGGGCGCTTTAACACTTTATCTTGATTTTATAAATCTTTTTCTCGCATTGCTTCGCGTATTTGGCGGTAACAGGAGATAGTTAGATATCTAATACAATTGAAGCCGTTTGCTGATAAAGCAAGCGGCTTTTTGGTTTAAGAGTTTACTCACCCCGACTTTGCTTCGCTCGTCGACCCTCTCTGCTGCGCAAAGAGGGTAAAAAAGATGTTTTTATAGCTCTCCCCTCTTTGCGTAGCAGAGAGGGGGCAGGGGGTGAGTTAAAACTTGCACTTTACAACATTATTATTCATCTTTGTAACGCTTATGGAGAAAGACGGAGGGATTAGACCCTGCGATGTCTTAGCAACCTGTTACTTAACAAGGTGCTACATTCTACTCCGGTTAAAAGAATAACCGGGGACAGATAAGTGAAAGTCAATTTAACACCCGACTTTTCGAAATAAGTTTTTTAGTATCAGGTAACTAGTATCACGTATCAAGACTTTTCTTGTGCTGGTTATTATGCTCATGTATCGAAATTTCGGTACTTGATACTTGATACTCGCTACTTGATACCAACAAATGGATATTAGAAAAGAATTACAAAAGCGCATACTGGTTATTGACGGGGCAATGGGCACCATGATACAGCGTTACGAACTTACCGAGGAGGATTTCCGCGGCGAGCGTTTCTACGATCATGCCTCCGACCTTAAAGGCAATAACGACCTGCTGAATATTACCCGCCCGGATGTGATCAAAGCTATCCATGCCGAGTATTTGGACGCGGGTGCTGATATCATCGAAACCAATACTTTCAGTACACAAAAGATCTCGCTTGCCGATTACCACCTCGAAGAACTTGACTACGAATTAAGCTACGAAGGTGCCCGCATAGCCCGTGAAGTAGCGGACGAGTACACCAAAAAAGACCCGTTGAAACCACGTTTTGTGGCAGGTGCTGTTGGTCCTACAAATCGTACTGCATCCCTATCGCCCGATGTAAACGACCCGGGTTACCGCGCTGTTACTTTTGACGACCTTGCCGAAGCTTATTATGAGCAGGTGCGTGGTTTGGTAGATGGGGGTTCAGACGTGTTACTTGTCGAAACCATATTTGATACCCTGAATGCTAAAGCGGCGCTGTTCGCTATCGACAGGTATAAAAAAGAATGTGCAGCAGCGGGTAAAGATTACCTTGCTTTCCGCGATACGGGTGGTATCATGATCTCGGGTACCATTACCGATGCGTCAGGCCGTACCCTTTCGGGCCAAACAGTGGAGGCTTTCTGGAATTCTATCAGTCATGCCAATTTGCTGTCTGTAGGGTTGAACTGTGCTTTGGGTGCAAAAGAAATGAGGCCCCACTTAGAGGAACTTTCTGCTAAGGCGGGTGTGTTTATCTCAGCGTACCCTAACGCCGGTTTGCCAAACGAATTTGGCGCTTACGATGAAACCCCGCATGAAACCGCCCACCAGGTTGATGATTTTATCAAGGCCGGGTTGGTAAACATAGTGGGTGGTTGTTGCGGCACCACGCCCGATCACATTAAATGTATTGCCGATAAGGCTGCTAAATATTCCCCGCGCTTACTTCCCGAAATTGAGCCCTATTTGCGTTTAAGCGGACTGGAAGCCGTAACCCTTACCCCCGAAACAAACTTTGTAAACATAGGTGAACGTACCAACATCACCGGGTCGCCAAAATTTTCCAAACTTATCCTGGCCGAAGATTACGAGGCTGCTCTTGCTGTTGCCCTGCAACAGGTAGAAGGTGGCGCGCAGGTGATCGACATTAACATGGATGAGGGGATGATAGACTCTGAAGCGGTGATGGTTAAATTCCTGAACCTGGTTGCCAGCGAACCCGATATTGCCAAACTGCCCATCATGATCGATTCCTCTAAATGGACGGTTATCGAGGCAGGTTTAAAATGTTTACAGGGGAAGGGTATCGTAAACTCTATTTCATTAAAAGAGGGCGAGGATAGCTTTAAAGATTACGCCCGCAAGATCCTGAGCTATGGTGCAGCAGCCGTTGTAATGGCCTTTGACGAAACCGGCCAGGCAGATTCATTAGAACGCCGTAAAGAGATTTGCGGCCGCTCGTATAAGATCCTGGTTGAAGAAGTCGGCTTCCTGCCCCAGGATATCATCTTCGACCCGAATATATTGACCGTTGCCACCGGGCTTGAAGAACACAATAATTACGCGGTAGATTTTATTGAAGCTACTCGCTGGATAAAACAAAACCTGCCATACGCTAAAGTGAGCGGCGGGGTGAGTAATATTTCGTTCTCGTTCCGCGGTAACAATGTGGTGCGCGAGGCGATGCACTCGGCATTCCTTTACCATGCCATAAAGGCCGGGTTGGATATGGGTATCGTAAACGCCGGGATGCTGGAGGTTTACCAGGAGATCCCTAAAGACCTGTTGGAGCTGGTTGAAGACGTGCTATTAAACCGCCGCGATGATGCCACCGAACGCCTGGTCGAATTTGCCGATACCATCAAAAGTAAAGGGAAAGAGATAGTTCGTGATGAAGAGTGGCGCAAGAACCCGGTAGAGCAACGCCTGTCGCACGCCCTTGTAAAAGGCATCATTGAGTACCTGGACGATGACGTGGAAGAAGCCCGCCAAAAATTTGCTAAACCCTTAGAGGTTATCGAAGGCCCCCTAATGGATGGCATGAATGTAGTTGGCGACCTTTTTGGCGCGGGTAAAATGTTTTTGCCGCAGGTGGTAAAATCGGCCCGTGTAATGAAAAAGGCCGTTGCTTATTTGCTGCCATTTATCGAACTGGAGAAACAGCGTGTAATAGATGCCGGTGAAGATAGCAGCGGCAGCCGCGCCAATGCGGGCAAGGTTTTAATGGCCACCGTAAAAGGGGATGTACACGATATTGGCAAGAACATAGTTGGTGTGGTGCTGGCCTGTAACAACTTCGAGGTGATAGACCTTGGGGTGATGGTGCCTGCCCAGCGAATTATAGAAGAAGCAAAAAAACAGGAAGTAGATATCATCGGCTTGAGTGGTTTGATCACCCCGTCGCTTGATGAGATGGTGCATTTTGCCAAAGAGATGGAACGCCAGGGCTTTACTATCCCGCTAATTATTGGTGGGGCTACCACGTCGCGCATCCATGCGGCGGTAAAAGTGGCACCACATTATTCGGGTGCTGCCATCCACGTACTGGATGCATCACGCAGTGTAACCGTTTGCAGCAGCCTGATGAACCGCGACACCCGCGACGGCTACATCCAGAACATTAAAGACGAATATACCAAAGCCCGCGAAGCGCATGCCAACAAGAAAAACGACAAGCGTTTTGTAAGCATCGAACAAGCCCGCGGACAAAAGTTCCAAATAGATTTGAAAACGGTAGCACAAGCGCCATCATTTTTAGGCACTAAAGTTTTTGACGCTTATCCGTTAGAAGAATTGGTGCCGTATATCGACTGGACACCTTTCTTCCATACATGGGAGTTGCGCGGCAGCTACCCCAAAATTTTTGCCGATAAGTTTGTAGGCGACGAAGCCAAGAAACTTTTTGATGATGCGCAGGCATTAATGAAACGTATTGTAGATAATAAGCTATTGCGTGCAAGCGGCGTTATCGGTTTTTGGCCGGCTAATAGCGTGGGCGATGATATCGAATTATATACCGACGAAACCCGCCAACACTTACTTACCCGCATCCACACGCTTCGCCAGCAAAACGAAAAGGTGAAAGGTGAACCATATTATGCCCTGTCGGATTTTGTGGCACCAAAAGAGAGCGGCGTTGCCGATTACTTTGGAGGCTTTGCCGTAACTACAGGTATTGGTTGCGATGAACTGGTTGCCGAATTTGAGGCCGACCATGACGATTACAACAGCATTATGACCAAAGCCATCGCCGACCGCTTTGCCGAGGCCTTCGCCGAAAAAATGCACGAACTGGTACGTAAAGAACATTGGGGTTATTCCAAAGATGAGCAGTTAGCTACCGATGAACTGATCAAGGAAGAATACCAGGGCATCCGCCCGGCACCGGGTTACCCCGCCTGCCCGGATCATACCGAGAAAACCACCTTGTTTGAGATATTAAGTGCCGAAGAAAACGCCCACATGCACCTTACCGAAAGCCTCGCCATGACACCGGCAGCAGCAGTAAGCGGCTTTTACTTCGCGCATCCGCAGGCAAGGTATTTTGGCTTGAATAAGATAAGTAAAGACCAGATAGAAGATTACGCGGTCCGTAAGAATTTATCTGTGGAAACGGTTGAGCGTTGGTTGGGGCCGAACTTAAACTACTAAAAGGAGCGGAGAACGGGGAAAGAGGTGCGGCATGTTTGATGATAAGAGATAAATATGATATTTACTGATTTAGAAGCATGGAAAGAAGCAAGACTTTTAGTTAAAATGGTTTATACTTGCTTGCTGCCTTTTCCTAAAGAAGAAATTTATGGTTTGCAATCGCAAATAAAAAGGTCTGTTATTTCGATACCTTCAAATATTGCAGAAGGTTGTGGACGAAGCCACCCCAAAGATATTATGAGATTTTTTTTCATTGCCCGGGGCTCAGCTTATGAATTAGAAACTCAATTATATTTATCCTTTGATTTGGAATTTATAGATGAAGATATTTTGAAGGAATTATTAGAAAAGTTAAAACGGGTGAGGGTTTTATTAGCAGGGTTGATAAATCATCAAAAAGCCAAAATTACAACCTAACCGCACCTCTAACCTCGCTCTACGCACTAAAGAATATGAAGATTACCGAACATATCGCAAATGCAGCAGGGAAAACCTTGTTTTCCTTCGAACTTATCCCGCCACTAAAAGGGCAAAGCATCCAGGGGATCTATGATGCTATCGACCCGTTGATGGAGTTTAAGCCACCGTTTATTGATGTGACTTCGTTGCGCGAAGATTATATTTATAAGGAACACGAAACCGGTTTATTGGAGAAACTGGCTTATCGCAAGCGTCCGGGCACTATCGCTATTTGTGCTGCTATCATGAACAAATACAAAGTAGACACTGTTCCGCATTTGCTTTGTGGGGGGTTCACTAAAGACGAAACCGAGAATGGCCTGATTGACCTGCAATTTTTAGGTATTGATAACGTACTGGTTTTACGTGGCGATGCCCGCCGTGGGGATGCTTCATTTGTGCCTACGCCCAACGGCCACTGCTATGCAACCGACCTGCTAAAGCAAGTGGTGAACATGAACAACGGCGTTTACCTGCACGAACATTACGAAGGTATTTTAAAAACAGATTTCTGTATTGGTGTAGCCGGTTATCCTGAGAAACACTTCGAGGCGCCAAACTTAAAAACCGACTTTAAATATTTGAAGCAAAAGGTTGATACGGGTGCAGGCTTCATCGTTACCCAGATGTTTTTTGATAACCAAAAGTATTTTGATTTTGTTAACAGCTGCCGTGCCGAGGGTATCAACGTGCCCATCATCCCGGGTTTAAAGCCTATTACTACATCAAAACAATTGGTCAACCTTTCCAAAACCTTCCATATCGATATCCCTGAGGGGCTAAGCGATGCCATCCACGATTGTAAGGATGAAAAGAACGTAAAAGATATTGGTATAGAGTGGATGATAGAGCAGTGTAAAGAATTGGTGAAATTCGGCGCGCCGGTACTGCATTTTTATACCATGGGTAACCCTGGTCCAACGAAGAGGATAGCGGAAGCGATATTTTAGATACAATAAGTTTGTCATGCTGAGCGATAGCGAAGCATCTAATCGCCGACATGCATCTTCGATATGTATAGTTCAATAATAGATCCTTCGCTATCGCTCAGGATGACAAGTTTTATAACAAGAGAGGCCAGACGATTAGTCTGGCCTCTCTTGTTATATTCTAAAGCGATACTTATATCCCTTCGCCTTTCATTTTTGAAGCGGCAACCAATGCTTTGTAGGCATTAACCACGCCACCTGTTTTTGACAGGGTTGTAAAGTCGACTTTTTCGGTTGTGCTGCCCGGTTTTAAAACCATAAGGCCGGTTACCGGTGTGGCGGATGCCAGTAGGGCTTGTTTAACTTGTTTTGCCGTTAACGTTGGGTAATACTCCAATATCAACGCTGCAATACCTGTGGTTATTGGCGATGAAAAGCTGGTGCCATCGGCGGTATTAAATTCGGCATCCATGTTTACAGATGTTACCTTAACACCCGGTGCAAAAATGTCCACATTCTTTTTACCGTAATTGCTGAATGTGCCTGCAAGATTAGCGTCAGCTTTATCGGCAGATGCGCCAACACTGATCACGTTATCCGCATCCATGCCCGATCCGTCCTCAAACATATCATTCGGAAACTCCGGCTTGGCATCCATATCCTGGTTGTCGTTACCCGATGCCTGGATCAGTAATACGTTTTTAGCAGCGGCATATTTAAAGGCCTCATCAACCCATGCTTTATGCGGCGATAGTTTTTTACCAAAGCTCATGTTAATAACACGTGCGCCGTTATCAACCGCGTAGTGGATCGCGTTAGCAATATCTTTATCGTACTCATCGCCGTTAGGTACACCTTTAATGGCCATAATGCGCACGTTATCGGCCACGCCATCAATGCCATATTTGTTATTACGTACCGCGCCAATAAGGCCCGCCACGCCGGTACCATGCTCGGCATCGGCAAATTTTAGAATATTACTGCCGTAAGGCTTGCCATCCTGCACGTCCGGGTTGTCGCCAACAATACGTTTCCGGGCTTCAAGATCGGGGCTAACATCGTTGTTCAACTTAGCAAGATATTCGCTCAGCTCATTAATGATCTTGGCGTTGGTTTCGTTGCCACCTTGCTGCTCAAAAACAGAGGCCCAAACATTTTTACTTTGTGTAATGGTATCGCTTTTAGAAGTTATCTTAACAAGGTCGGTCTTTTTAAAAGAAGCGTCGCTTTTTAAGTTAATCGCTTTTTTAATGTAACCACTGGTAGTCATCAGCGCGTTCATCACGGGTTGTAATTGCTGGATCTCGGTTTTAGATTTGGTAAGCGTAGCATCGTGCTGCAGCTTCACCTTTTCCCAGTAGGCAAATTCCTTTTCGCTGCCTGCAGGGGCGCTGGTCAGGTTCTCATATTTGCCTTTAAGCCTGTTGTACTCGCGTACTTCTTCCGTAGTTTCGGTGAAATCGCATTTGCCGCCCGGGCCGCCTAAAAAGTTCCAGCCGTGCACATCATCAATATAACCATTCTTGTCATCATCAATTCCGTTACCGGGAATTTCTTTGGTGTTGGTCCAAAGCACCGGTTTAAGATCAGCCTGCGCGGTATCTATTCCGCTATCTATCGTGGCTATAATAACCGTTTTGCTTTTTTTGCCCTTAACAAATAAATAGGCCTGGTTTAAACTGATGCCGTAGTAGCCATCGGTCTTAAGGTCCATCAGGTGCCAGTTTTTTGGGAGTTCGGCAGGGGCTTTCGGGGCAACCTGCGCGGTAACATCAAAGCTTATTAAAAGGGCGGTGCTCAGTAATAGGCCCGTAATGGTCTTGCAGAATTTATACATATTTCTTTTTAGTGTTTATACTTATTATTCATTGCCGATAGCCCCCTCTAAATCTCCCCCGATAGGGAGACTTTTGTTTTGCTTTTTTTTTTAAGCCCTCCCTTTCGGGGAGGGTTTGGGTGGGGCTGAACTGCTTGGTTTAATTATAGGTCAAATTTAATACCCTGCGCTAAAGGCAACGTTTTAGAATAGTTTATAGTATTGGTTTGTCGCCTCATATACACTTTCCATGCGTCAGATCCGCTTTCGCGGCCACCGCCGGTCTCTTTTTCGCCGCCAAAGGCACCGCCTATCTCCGCGCCGGATGTGCCGATGTTAACGTTGGCAATGCCGCAATCAGAACCCGCGTATGATAGGAATGTTTCTGCCTCGCGTAAATTATTGGTCATGATGGCCGATGATAAACCTTGCGGTACGCCGTTCTGCAAGTCGATGGCTTCTTCTATGGTTTGGTATTTGATGAGGTAAAGTATGGGCGCAAAGGTTTCGTGCTGAACGATCTTGTAATGGTTCTCTACCTCGGCAATACAAGGCTTAACATAACAGCCCGATGCATAGGCGTCGCCTTCCAGCTTGCCACCTTCAACCACAAACCTGCCACCCTCGGCTTTGCATTTTTCGATAGAATCAAGATACAGCGCAACCGCATCCGTGTCTATCAGCGGGCCCATGTGGTTATGCTCGTTCAGCGGATCGCCAATTTTTATTTGCGCGTAGGCCTTAACCAATTTTTGTTTAAACGCATCGTAAACCGTTTCGTGGATAATGAGCCTGCGGGTACTGGTGCAACGCTGCCCGGCAGTACCTACCGCGCCAAATACGGCACCAATAAGCGACATATCCAGGTCGGCATTTTCTGTGATGATGATAGCATTGTTACCGCCAAGCTCTAAAAGGCTTTTGCCTAATCTCGCGCCAACAGCAGCACTTACCGCCTTGCCCATACGGGTAGACCCGGTTGCCGATACCAATGGTACGCGGGTATCGTTGCTCATTAATTCGCCTATCTGGCGGTCGCCGATGATGAGGCAGCTAACGCCTTCGTCTATATTATTTCTTTTGAACACTTCCTGCGCGATGTGCTGGCAGGCAATGGCCGTTAAAGGTGTTTTTTCTGATGGTTTCCAGATGCAAACATCGCCACAAACCCAGGCCAACATGGCATTCCAGCTCCAAACCGCTACCGGAAAATTAAAGGCCGAGATTACGCCGACAATCCCCAACGGTTGGTATTGCTCATACATGCGGTGCTCCGAGCGTTCGCTGTGCATGGTTAAGCCATATAACTGGCGACTAAGCCCCACCGCAAAATCGCAGATGTCTATCATTTCCTGCACCTCGCCGTAACCTTCCTGCAGGCTTTTGCCCATCTCGTAAGATACCAGGGTGCCAAGTTGTTTTTTATTTTCGCGGAGCGATTCACCAATCTGGCGGACTATCTCGCCACGTTTTGGTGCCGGGATGGTGCGCCATGTTTTAAACGCTTTTTGGGCGGTTTCTACCACGGTGTTATACTCACCAGCAGTAGCAAACGTTGCTGTGGCTATTTTTTTACCATCTGTTGGCGATATGATATCTTTAGCTTCGGCGCCGGCGCTGCTGCCCCAATTGCTGCCCGTACTAAAGGCATGGTTTATATCGTTAATATGTAAATGTTCAAGAATATCTTTTATTGCTAAGCTCATAATTGGTACTTTTGTCAAAGGTAAAAATCTTTAGGGCAATTAATCAACTCATCAACTGCCGGCATAAATGCTTTTCATTTATTATCAGCCATTTGTATTAGCGCGTGTTAATAATGTTTGTATGTTGAAAACTTAATTGACTTATAGAGGCTTATTATTGTAATTTGAACTCATGTTTAAGCCTTGCGGATAAACATCCGTCGGCAAATATGGTGTTCTGCAAATAAACTTGAATGGAAGAAGAATTTGATTTTGGTTTTACCGAAGATCCAAAGTTTTCGGTAGAACGGTACGAAGAAATGATCCGCAATCATGACCAGTACTTTTTTGACGCCCAGGCGTTTGAGAACATTATAGACTACTACATAGAAAAGAACGACCCGGCAAAAGCGCTGCAGGTATCAGAGTATGCCCGCAACCAGCACCCATTTGCAGCGGTTTTCCTGATAAAACAAGCCCAGTTGCTGGTAGTTACCAACCGCGCGAGCGAGGCGTTTGCCGTGCTGGATAAAGCCGCCATGCTAGAGGCGAGCGACGCCGATATCTACATCATCCGCGGTAACCTTTACGAGAGTATGGAGCGCAATATCGAGGCTTTGGAAAACTACGAAAAGGCGCTTGACCTTTCGGAAGAAACAGACGAGATACTATTGCATATTGCCTACGTTTACCAAAACATGGGCGATTACGATACCGCGATAACCTACCTAAAATTGTGCCTTAAACAAAACATGGAAAACCAGGATGCGCTTTACGAGCTGGCATTTTGCTACGATGTTTTAGACAACCAGGAAGAGAGCGTTCAGTTTTACCAGCAATACATCGATAACGAGCCCTACAGCTATGCCGCATGGTATAACTTAGGTAACGCATACACCAAGCTTAGCCTGTTCGAAAAAGCTATCGACGCTTACGATTATGCAATCCTGATCAAAGACAGCTTTGCATCCGCCTACTTTAACAAAGGTAATGCCCTCGTTAACCTGGAGAAATATGCCGAAGCGATTGAGGTGTACCGACAAACGTTTGAGTACGAGCAGCCCAATGCCGATACGTATTGCGCTATAGGCGAGTGTTACGAAAAGCTGGAGCAGATGGACGAGGCGCGTTCGTTCTACAAAAAATCAGTCAAGATGGACCCTAAACTGGCAGATGCCTGGTTTGGAATTGGTGTGACCCTTGATTTTGAAGAGCGCTATTTTGAGGCCCTGCACTTTTACAAAAAAGCGTTAGACCTTGATATTGCCAATGCCGACTATTGGTTTGCCATTGCCGATGCAGAGTACAAGCTTGGCCACATGAAGGAATCTGAAGATGCCTACGAGAAAGTAGTGGAACTTAACCCGCTTGACGTGGATGCCTGGCTGGATTATTCGTCTATCATGTATGAGCAAAAACGACTGGTAGATGCCATTGAAGTAATATCGCAGGCGATAAAAAACAACCCGGATGCAGCAGAGCTTTACTACCGTATGGTAGCTTACCTGTTTGCTAAAGGTGAGTATAACGAAGCACTAAACTACCTGGAGATGGCCTTAGCATCTGACCCGGAGAAGCATTATATTCTGTTTGATTACCTTCCCCAACTGCAGGAAAATAAGGTGATTGTTGACATCATTAACCGATACAGTAAGTAAGAGACCAGAGAAGGTGTCCCGATAGCTATCGGGAAGAGATCAGTAAAAAACCAAATCCAACTAATTATAATAAAATGTTGAAAAGGCCGGACGAATAACTCGTTCGGCTTTTTTGTTGGTCTTTGTTTTTACTCCCCGTGGGAGGGTTAGGGAGGGGGCGAATAATTCGCCTGATTTTTTTCGACGGGTTACTTACTATAATTTTATAACACTGTGGTGGCACCATTTTGTCAGTAGTGTGCTTTTAATAAATACCTGATTGTTAGTTATTTATAAAATAACAAGTGCGTTCACGGCCGTGAACGTGAACATTTAGGCGATCCGGGCGGCGAAAAATTAGATTCCGCGTCCTCTTTTCGCAGCAGCCGGCGTGAGTAAAGTATCAAACAACCCCATCCCTCATTCGTTAGTCATATAAACCGAATAATTATGAATACTCCAGATAGCCCAACACCTGACCCGAAAGTTAACGCGGCCGAACAAGATGTGATCACCAATAAGGATGACACCGAAAAAGCAACCAAGAACGACGGTGCCGTAGCCGATATGGATGGCATCACCGAAACCCTGAGCGAAAGCGAACCCGCCACCGACTTAAACGCGGATAACCAGATCACCAACAACGATAGCGCAGGCACGGATCAACTGGAGCAAGATGAGCAGTTTTAGATCAACATAATCAAACTCCTAACAGCAGCCCAAAAAGTTGCTGTTTTTGTTTAGGGATTAGCGCAATAATAAATACCCTGTAGACGGTATTTTTACCGGCGTAACAAGTGTTATTTTTATTTCGCGTATTTTAGGTGTGTGAAATACTATTAACATGGTAATACACACGTGCACAACCTAATACCCATAAACCAAATGGAAGTTGTAAAAAGTATTTTTATTGTTGATGATCACCAAATGGTTATTGACGGCCTTAGGCTAATAATCGATACCATTAATGGGTTTGATATTGTTGGCGAAAGCACCAGCGCCCCACACGCCCTGGATGTACTTACCACTACCCACGCAGATATTTTATTAACCGACGTAAGCATGCCCGAAATGAGCGGCATCGAACTTACACGGTTGGTTAAAAAGAAATTCCCGCATATTAAGATCATCGCGCTATCTATGTTTAGCGAAAGCCAGGTGGTTGCCGAAATGATAGACGCGGGCATCTCCGGCTATATCCTTAAAAATACAGGCAAGCAGGAACTAATTGAAGCGCTTAATAAGGTATCATGTGGCCAAAACTATTTTGGGCCGGATATTACGCTGCAACTTATGAAATCCTTTAAGCGCAACCAGGACGAGACATCCCGCCTTACAGACCGGGAGATTGAGATCATCAGGATGATTGAGCAGGATTTTGGCAATAAGCAAATTGCCGATATGCTTTTCATCAGTGAGCGCACGGTTGAGACGCACCGCAAAAACATCCTCCGTAAAACCAATACCCAAACTGTGGTAGGCCTGCTTAAATATGCTTACGAACGTAAGATCATCTAATAGTACCCTGTAACCATTCTCCAATTTTTTAATTGCGGTTAGTACGTAGTAAAATATGCCCTTTTAAGGTGATTGTACCTCGTAGTGGTTTTCGTCAACTTTGTTTTAACAAACAACCACTTAAACAAACACGATGAAAAAACTTAGACATGCATTAATACTAACAATGCTAATTGCCGTAAACGCGGTATCATGTAAAAAAGACGACGGTAACACTAACAACAACGCAGGTGGCGCGGCTACAGTTACTGCAAGTAATTATGGTTTCGACGGTACCGCGGGTGCTTCATTTAAAAGCACAAAAGCCGGCATTGTACAAGTAGGGAATCTTTGGACGCTTAGCGCGATTAAAGATGGTAGTAACGAGTCTGTTTCTATTGTACTGGGTAATGTTACATCAACAGGTACTTACAAGTTAGACCAGGATAACAATGATGGCAACGGCGCTATCATGTTAAAAGATTTTAACAGCCCAACAGGTGTTGGCAGCTACAGTACAGACCTACCGGCAACAGGCGGCATGAAAGGCGGTGGCGAAGTTATTATCACCAAATTAACCAGCACCGAAGCCGAAGGTACATTCTATATTGTTGCCCATAACAGCGCAGGTAAAGATGCTTTTGTTGAACAAGGCAAATTTTCAGGAACTTTAAATAAACGATAAGATCAACTAAACCTTACGATAAAGCGTCCCCGGCTTCCGGGGGCGCTTTATTTATTTACTGTGAGCGAATAACCAGGGGATAAGCTGTGGCTCGGCGAAGGCGTCGTCCCAGCTATTATGGTCATCGTTTGGGTAAATGGTAAATTTGGGGTCGGCACCGGCGGCTTTAAGGGCATCAACCACCACCTGTGAGTGATCGAAAGGTACCACGCTGTCCTTTAACCCGTGGAAGATCCACAAGGGAGTTTTCTTAGCGTACTTGCTTACGTTATTGGTGTTATCGCCACCGCATATGGCAAAAGCCGCGGCAAAGGTGTTTGGTTTGCGCCTCAGCATTTCAAACGTACCCATACCACCCATGGAAAGACCGCCGATATACAATTGCTTTTTGTTTACAAATGGTTTGTCCAGAAAATTAGCTACTAAACCTAATAAGGCGCTCATGGCTTTTGTAGGTTCGCCGCCTTCCTGGAAATTGAATACGTATTTGCCTGCGTCGTTTTTGTTAATTTTTACGTTAGACCAAAACCCATCTGCCGGGCATTGCGGGAAAACTACTATAGCCGGGTAATTCTGGCGGATGGTATCATTCAGGAATAACTTGGGGCAGTATTTTATTTGCGACTCGTTGTCGTTACCTCGTTCACCTGCACCATGCAGCACAATAATGAGCGGATATTTTTTGTTCGGGTCGAATTTTTTGGGGAAGAGGATACGGTAAGCCAGCGTATCTTTTTTGGAAGTATATGAACCCTTATCAAATGCCGAATTAACCTGCGCCTGCGCTAAAAAAGGAAATGCCAGGTACATAATACCCAGCATTGCCAATATTCTTACTTTTTTAATAATCATGGTAAACGTTTAATGTGGTTATCTCTACTAAACGTAAATAAACCGGTTTCGATTTAAATCAACCTATTTATTTTTTAATGCGGTTACCGCTGTGCTTTTAAAATCCAGCTTTTTGAGGCCGTTTTGGATCTCGGGAGCACTCATAAATAAGTTCCACAACAAGCCACTGCGATAATTCTCTATCATCACGATGATAGGCCCCTGGTCGATAGCCAGGTATGATTTTGCATACCAATCCTTGGATTCGCTAAAGGCATCGGTAAACCCATACTCGCCCCATATCTTATCGCCAAGGTCATAGTAGAAATGTCGCAAAGCTTTCATCGAATACTCCGGCGTGTACGGGAATGCCGATAAAGCCGCGGTAGGTGTAATTACACCCAGATCATTATCCGGCGAGTGTGCGTTGTACCCTTCGTAATTATCACTGGCGGTTAAGCCCCATGAGTTTTCGCCATAGCCCTTAAACTTTTTAGGGTTATCTATACAGTAGGCACGGTTAATAAGCGTATGGTTAAGGTTCTGCTCCCAGTAATTGGCATAACGGTCGCTTAAGCCTTTTGGGTTAAGCCCAAGGAATGAATATTGCGAAAAGAACAACGGGCCGCCATAGTGGAAACCCAAAGGCAATTTGTAGCCGTAATAGGTATTGCCGTTCTTGAAAAAGTCGCTTTGTGCCCAACCGCGGTGGTAAACATCGGCAGTAACGGGGTAGCGGTCGGCCGATGCGGCAAGGATGTAGGTGATCAAACACTCATTAAACCCACGGATTGGGAAGTTCATAGCCCAGCCGTTGTTGGGGCTCCAGTGCCAGTACAGGTTGTCGCGCCCTTCGTGTGTGTACCAGCTCCACTCTGTTTCGCCCCAGATCCAGCTGATAACATCGCGTATGCGGCGTTCTTTTGGCGTATTTGCGGTGTAGTATTGTTTAGCGCAGATAAGCCCTTGCAGCAGGTATGCGGTCTCTACCAGGTCGCCGCCATCGTCCTTACGGCCAAAGCGGATAGTTTTACCAGTTTCGCCGTTTAGCCAATGTGGGAATACGCCATGGTAAGCATCGGCCCGGAATAAAAACTCAACGATCTTCAGCATCCGGTCGACAGATTGTTCATGGGTGATGAACTTGCGGTGATCGGCTGCTATCATGGCCATAACGCCAAAACCAGAGCCACCAATGGTTACTACTTCATTGCCATAATCGAAAGATGTATTGCTGCGCTCGCGGGCAAGGCCACTTACCGGGTGGCCAAAATCCCAAAAATAACGGAATGTTTGGCGCTGTACTACGTCTAAAAGGGCGCTGTCGCTAAGGTTTTTTATAATGCCTACCGGCTTTATGCCACCTTGTTTAGCGGTCGGCTTTTGTGCCATGCCGTAAACCGATGCCATTGCCAGGCAGGCGGATATTATTACTTTCTTCATTAGTGGATCTGTTTAAAAAACTGCGGGTTAGTTTAAGATAGCAGTTTTTAATTCTTATAAATTAGGGCTGGTAAAGCCTAAACCTTTCATGCCGGTTTTAATTTCGGGGCAGCTCATAAATAAATTCCACAGCAAGCCGCTTCTGTAATTCTCTATCATCACGATGATAGGCCCCTGGTCAATAGCCAGGTACGAATCTGCAAACCACGGGTTATTTAAGTTATACGCGTCGTAAAAGCCGTAAGGCCCCCACATTTTGTCGCCCAGTTTATAATAGAAAAATTTAAGCGCCGCCATTGATTCTGTTGGCGTATATGGTAACGATGAGATAGCCGCAGTAGGCGCAATTATACCAACATCATTTGTTGGCGAACTGGCTGTGTAGCCACCTTCAATATCGCTTGCGGTTAAGCCCCAACTTTCGGTGCTATAGCCATAGTACCCTTTGGGGTTGGCAACAGTGTATTTGTAATTGATTTTGCTATGTGCTTTATTCTGTTCTTCGTAGTTAGCGTACGCATCGCTTAAGCCATTCGGGTTGATACCCAGGAATGAATAATGTGCAAAGAATAACGGGCCGCCCTGCGGTGGGCCTAAAGGTAGCTTTACACCATAGTAAGTGTTGCCATTCTTCATACTGCCATTGCCAGCCCAGCCCTGGTCATAAACAGCTTTTGGCACACTGTGCGTGGTAGACGAAGCCGCCAATACGTAAGCGATCAGTCCTTCGTTCCAGCCGCTAATTTTCATGTTGATGGCCCAACCGTTGCTGGGGCTCCAGTGCCAATATAATACGTTTTGATCGCCCTGCCTAAACCAGTCCCACTCTACGTTGTTCCAAAGCGTGTTGATATCTGCGCGCAGGGTTGTTTCATCATTACCCGCACCGTTAAAATACTGGCGGGCGGTAAGCAGGCCCTGCATCAGGTAGGAAGTTTCTATCAGATCGGCACCATTATCCAATGCGCTAAAAGGCTGTACCGCGCCTGTAGCGCCGTTTAACCAATGCGGGAACGCCCCATGAAAAGTTTGGGCCTTTGTTTTCAGGAAACCTACTATTTTTTGCATGCGGGCCACACCCTCGGCACGACTGATAAACCCACGGTTAACACCAACCACCATCGCCATAATACCAAAGCCCGAGCCGCCCGTAGTAACCACATCGCCCGATGTATTACGCTCGCGGGCGAGGCCGCTGGTCGGGTGCCCAAAATCGTAGAAATACTTAAAAGTTTGTTTCTGAACCAGATCAAGCAGCTGGTTGTCTGATATGGTAGTAAATTTATTAGTAGAATCGATACCCGTGGCAAGGGCAACGTTTACGCCGGATTGCAGCGCGCCATCTTTTGAAGACCTTAGCGCTGTGCTTACATCCAAAGTGTATTTACTGATAACCGCAAGCGTAGGTTTTATAACTATGGTATTGTCGCTATCCTCGTAGCTGGTAGCGAAGCTTACCGCCGCGCCCGCTTTATCTTTTAAGCTTACAGCTGATGCAACAGTTGCCTTATTTACCGGGGTAGAGAAGGTTATTTTGATAACCGGGGTTTTGTTAACGTTGGCATAGGTGTAACCATTAAATACACCGTTTACCTTTAGGGCATCAAAACTGAACGACGAAGGCGTTATGGGTTTAACAGGATCTGGTGTTGGCGTGTTGCCACCTTTACTGCATGCAAAAAACACCATCAATAAACTTAAGCCGGCAAAAATCTTTAAATCTCTCATCATCAATACATCTTGGTAATCAATTGGCCTGCAACCAAATTTCAAAAAAAGAGGCTGCCCGGATATACACCGAACAACCTCATACTCAATCAAATGTTTACTTTCCTCGTCCTTCAAGTTTAGCAATAGCGCCAACTTCTTTGTCAGATAGTGCTTTGCTATATATTCTTACTTCGTCAATAGAACCAGTTAAAAAACTTGCCCAGCCTTCAGCACCGTGGGTTGTTGTTTGGCTTGGCGTGGTCATAAACTGCGGTGCGCCAAATACGATGTTACCCTGGTTTTTAAAGTTTAAAGGGCCTGTAACACCTGGAAAAGCCTGGTTAACAATGCGTGTACCATTTATATAAACTTTACAGGTTGCCGTAGCTGCATCATAAGATACCGCGAAGTGTACAAATTTATCGAACCAGTTTTTTGTGCCATTAACTTCTAAGGTTTTATCATCGGTACCATTAAAAATGTGGATCCGCAATAAACCGTTGTCGTTTGTGCTACCGTTCTCGAAAAATATTTCGATGTTGCCCCAAAAGCCGGCTTTGTTTGCTAATGCAAAAACAGGTACGATACCCACAGTTGGTGGCGGGGTGTTGATCCACTCGGCAAATGTGAAGCTTGTTAAGCTGGAGACAGCGGCAGACGGCGCTGTTAACACATAACTATTTAAAGCGCCTTGTAAAGCACCGCCTTTAACACCTGTGCTAAAGGTTGTACCTGTGTTTGTACCGGCAACCTTTGAAACGCTATCAACCAAATTGCCATCAAAAGACCATTTTGCAACAAGGCTTTCGGGAGCGACTTCGTTTGAGCTGGTGAAACCATCAATACTTAACGGCGGGGCGTAAGAAGATGGGTCGAATTTTTTTTGACATGAAGATAGCGCGGTACTTACAAGTGCCGCCGCTATTAAACATATATTTAATTTTTTCATTTTATGTAAAGGTTAAAATTAATTGTATCCCTGGTTTTGAGTTAATACGCCAAAGCTTAAGTCTATCTCGTTCTGTGGGATAGGCCAAACTTCGTTTTTGTTAGCTTTCCAGCCTTTAGGGCCAAATACGGCTAACCCACGTCCCTGGCGTATAACGTCAAAGTAGCGGTCATACTCTTGTGATAACTCAACCCTTCTTTCTTTCCAGATAGCAGTACGTAAGGCTTCCTTATCGGTTGTGGTAACTTTTGGTAAAACTGCGTTGTTACCGCCCCTTGCTCTTGCCCTAATCAGTTCAAGGTCTGCGAGCGCCGTAGTAGCGTCGCCAAGTTCATTGGCTGCTTCAGCATTCATTAACAATACATCAGCATAACGTATCACGCGGATATTTTGCTGCACACCTTCGTTGTATCCGTTTACGAACATGCTAAACGGCACGTAAGCTTTTTGGTTATACATTGGGTTATCACCAGTTGCCGGTATCGCATCACCCTCGGGCGTAGTTTCGCCGCGGAAAATGATAGATGCATCACGGCGGGGGTCGCCTGTTTCAAAAGCATCCGCAAGGCTTTGGGTTGGTACATTAAAGCCCCAACCACCACCGGTTACACCCCTTACACCCTGTATTTGCGAATACTGAGAATTTGATGCAGCAGGGTTACCCGGTATAAGGTCACTCTGGATCTCAAATATCGATTCCACATTGTTCTCGTTATTGGTCCTGAACATTTGCTCGTAATTAGGGAACAATGAGTAACCTAAGCCTTTTACCTGGTTGGTAAACGATAAAACATCAGCCCATTTTTGCTGGTACATAGCAGCTTTAGCGTGTAACGAAAGCGCTGCGCCTTTAGTGATCCGGCCCGCATCGGTAGCGGGATAGGTGGCAGGCAAAATAGCGGCAGCGTCTACAAGGTCTGTTTCTATTGCAGCCCAGACCTGCGCTTTTGGCGTACGCGGAATGTTATACTCGCTTGCATCTTTTGGTGGAGCAAGGCGCAAAGGCACATCGCCAAAGGCCCTAACCAACCTAAAGTAAGCGTAGGCCCTTATGAATTTACATTCGGCAATGTAACGGGCCTTTAAATTAGCATCCATTTCAATTGCAGGCACACGGGTAATAACCTGGTTTGCAAAGTTGATTGTTTTGTATTCGCCACCCCAAAAGTCACCAATCTGGCCCTGGCCTGCGGTTACAGTAAAATTGTCGTAATCGTTCATGTAAGTGGCGTCAGTTGCGCTGCTGCCTTTTTCAGTATCGTCAGAACCAACACTTTCAATTGCCATAGGGGCAAAGGCAATGTTTGTCCACTCGTGCAGGTTAGCATAAGTGGCGCTTACTGCGGCCTTGGCATCATCGGCAGTTTGCCAGAATTGAGTTGCCGGCTGTTGCGCCTGGCGGGGTACATCTAAAAAGCTTTTTTTACAGCTTTGCGATAATATAAGAGATGCAAAAAGTGCAATACCTGCTGCTTTATGCAATATATTTTTTGAGTAATTCATTTTTAATTAAATTAAAAAGTAACGTTAACACCAAAGTTATAAGTAGCGTATAACGGGTACACGCTTGCATCGATACCTGCACTGCCGGGGCCACCACCAACTTCGGGGTTAAAGCCTTTGTATTTAAAGAAGTTTAACGGGTTTTGCGCGTTAGCGTAAACTCTTAAACGTTTAATACCGATAGTATTTAGCATCGAGCTTGGCAAGGTGTAACCCAATTGCGCGTTCCTAACCCTGAAATAAGCACCGCTTTCTACATAGAAAGAGTTTGGTGCCGAGTTACCGGTTGACCCTACGTTTGCTGATGGGTATGTATTTGAAGTACCCGGCCCATGCCAGCGGTTGTCATAAAAGTCTTTCGTGTAGTTTTCGTTACCAAAGCGGTAGGCAATGTTTGCGTTGTAAACATCAACACCTGCAAGGCCCTGAAAATCTAAAGCCAGATCGAAGTTTTTGTAGCCAAAGCTGGTATTAAAACCGTAGTTGTATTTAGGGTTAGGGTTACCTAATACCACGCGGTCTTTACTGGTAATGGTTCCGTCCCCATCGGTATCGGCATATTTAAAGTCGCCTGGCTGTGCGCTGGTTTGGCCGGATGATGCAACCTCAGCTGCGGTTTGGAAAATACCCACAACTTTGTAACCGTAAAACTGGCCAATTGGCTCGTTAACTACCGAACGTGTTGCTAAAGCACCGTTTGCTATACCATCACCACCCTGATATAACGGGTTTTTGCCCGATACAACTTCAAGCAATTTATTGTTGTTGATACCAATATTACCGCTAACCGAGTAAGTGAATTCGCCGGCAGTTCCTCTCCATGTTGCAGAGAACTCTAAACCGCGGTTACGGATCTTAGCCTGGTTGCCAATTAAACCACCCGAAGTACCTGTTGAAGATGGAACAGGGATAACAAAAATAGCGTTGTTGGTTGTACGGTTATAGTAATCAGCCTCAATAGTTAAATGGTTATTAAACATTGCCGCTTCTAATCCAATGTCGGTACCTACGCCAATTTCTAAACGTAAAAGTTCCGGCTGTACGGTATTGTAACTCGCGCCCTGGTAAGGCACGCCGCCAAACACCGCGGTTAAATAAGGGTCGCGTGCTATGGTTGGGGTTAACGGGTTATAAGGGATACCTGCGTTACCTACTTTACCCCAGCTGCCCCTTAGTTTTAAAAGGTCAAAAACGTGCTGATCTTTCATGAAATCTTCTTTGGTGATAACCCAACCCGCACCTATTGAAGGAAGCGTAGTGTGTAAGAAATCGCCGTAGAATTGTGAAGCGGCATCATCACGGATAGAGGCGTTTAACAGGTACTTATCTTTAAAAGCATAATTGACACGGCCAAAGTATGATGAAGCCGTATTTAATGAACCACCATCAGTAGAGGTACGGTTTGTACCAAGTGACAAGTAAAGGTTTTCATCGCCACCGCCCGGTACATTCTCTGCACGGCCGTTAAATGTATAACCCTGGTTGCGTTGCGCGGTTTGGCCGGCTAATACCGAAATTCTGTGATCGCCAAATTGGTTATCGTACGTCAATGTATTTTCAACGATCCAGTTGCGGGTTTCGGTCCTGTCCTGGCTTAATACGCTGGTAGTGTTACGTTGCTTTAAGGTAGCAACATATAATCCGTTGTAGTTTTTAACTTCTGCCTGGCCAAAATCGCCACCTCCACTTGTTTTAAAGTTGAAGTGTTTTAAGAACGTTAACTGCGCGTATACATTACCTGTAAAACGGAAGTTAGTTGACCGTTGGTTGAAAAAATCAAGTGAGGCTTGCGGGTTGTAGTTATTGCCATCGCCCAGGTTGTAATCACTTGGATCACCGTAAGCGCCATCGGCATAATAAACCGGCACAACAGGCGCTGCGCCATAAACTTCGTGGAATATGCCACCGGGGATATCTTTTGATTTGCTGTATAAACCGCTTGCACTTACACCTAATTTTAGGTTTTTGTACGGTTGGTAGTCATCTGTTAAACGCATTGTATAGCGTTTGTAGTTGTTGGTTTTGATGTTACCGTTTTGGTCAAGTATCCCTAATGACAAGTTGTAGCTCGATTTTTCGGCACCGCCGTTTATCGATACCTGGTGGCTTTGTACGAATGCGTCCCTCAGTATTTGTTTAGACCAATCCGTACCCGTGCCATAACTGTTAGGGTCGCTAAATAATGGTGTAGAGCCATTGCTTGCAAACAGTTCATTAATAATGGTAGCATATTCGGTAGCATTAGCCATTTTTACCGGGTTTGTAACCGATTGCCAGCCCGCGTAACCGTTGTAATTAACAGTAGTAGTGCCTTTTTTCCCTTTTTTGGTAGTAACCAAAACAACACCGTTGGCCGCTCTGATACCGTAGATAGCGGTACTCGAAGCATCTTTAAGGATGCTCATGTTTTCAATATCCGAAGGATTAAGAAAGCTGATATCATCGTACCAAACACCATCAACTACGTATAGTACGTTAGTGTTACCATATATGGTACCCGCGCCACGTATCACTACTTTTGGCGATGCCCCCGGCGAACCTGAGTTGGTGATCTGCACACCTGCCACTTTACCTTGTAAAGCACTTAGCGGGTTAATAGATGCTTGTTTTGAAATTTCTTCGCCTTTAACTGATGCTACCGAACCGGTTACATCAAGTTTGCGCTGAACGCCGTAACCGATTACAACTACGCCCTGCAACTCGTTGGTTGCGCTTAATAGTGATACATCGATATTGGTACGGCCAGAAATTAAAACGTCTTGCGTGGTATAACCTAAGTAGGATACCTGCAGTGTTGCATTTGATGCGGCACTTACCGTGTAAATACCATTGACATCAGTTTGAGAGCCTGAGGATGTACCCTTTACAGCAACTGATACGCCTATAAGCGCTTCCCCGGTTTTTGCATCAGTAACCTTACCTTTAATAGTAACGTTTTGTGCAAATAGGGCAGTTGAGAAAAAAGTAAACAATAGGAGCAAGCCCGAGATTGTGTAAATTCTCTTCATAGTGGTTAATAAATTTTAAGTACTGGTTTAATTGGTAATTGTGGGTTCGAAGTTGAGGAGATATTCTATTTTAAACAAATAATGCAACTCTACATTAATACATCAACCTTAAAATACTTTCACAAATATTTTAAGAAAGAAATATAAATTGTTGATATACACCAATTTAGTGATATATTTTGCTTGGCTTGCATACTACAAGTATTATGCAAGCATAGTAGTAGCAAAGTAGGGGTATGAGAGGTAATGATGTAGTGTTATAACTCGATGAGAAATTCTACCAAGTTCTTGTCATGGTCGAGATTAAGCTTTTTACGTAGCCTGTAGCGCCTTATTTCTACGCCTCGTAAAGAAATGTTCAATAACGATGCCATTTCTTTACTGCTCATGTTCATGCGCAGGTAGGCGCAAAGCTTTAAATCGTTGGGTACCAGGTCGGGGTGGCCGTATTTAAGTTTTTTGAAAAAGTTTTCGTGCGCCTCGTTAAAGCTATTTTCAAAAACATTCCAGTCGCGGTCATCGCTCATTCCTTGCTCAATAACCTTGTGGATCTTTTTGAGCTGATCTTCTGACAACTTTTTGCCGCTGCTATCTTTAAAATGGTCTATCTCGTCACTTATTTTTTGAAGCAATTCGTTCTTGTAGACAATATTCATGGCCGAGTTTGCCAGTTCACGGCTCTTGCTTGCAAGATCAGACTGCAATTGCTCGTTTTTAATAGTTACGATATGCTGCTCATTAGCAATTGCTTCGCGCTGTAAAAATTCTTCTTTTTCGCGTTGCAGGTTATCCTGAATCTCGTGCTGGTGGCGCTGTAGTTTCAGCAGGTAGTATTTGCGGATAGCGTAGTATATCAACGCCGCCATAATCAAATAAAATACGATGGCAGCCTTACCCGCATACCATGGTGGCAAAACCTCGAAGGTAAATGTGGTTATACCCGATATGTTTTGGTCGTTAATTTTAGCACGTACTTTAAAATGGTAAGTGCCCTGGTTAAGGTTGGTAAATTCTTTTTGGCTTTGCGCGCTCCAATCGCTCCACTGGTGCGAATAGCCCTCCAGGTAGTATTGGTATTTTATTTTCGACTGCTTATAGTAAGGTAGCGAATATGCAATTCGGATATTGTTTTGATTGAAGGGGATTGCTATCTCGTTGTCATCGCTGTTCATATCCGTTATTACCGATGTTTTGTCGGTGATATTGTCTACCTGGCGTATCAGTACCGATGGCAACTTCAGGCTTGGCTGGCGCGATGCATCTTCATCATTTAATATTACAAAGCCATCGTCGACACTTATCAGGTAGATCTGGTTATTGATCATGCTGATGTTCTCGTAATTCTGCACCATTTGGCCGTTAAGGCTACTAAAGCGGTTAGAGTCGATAGTAAGCTTGCCGGGCACGGATAGGTCTGCCAGTGCCACGCGCCCATGGTTGATGAACCAATATTTTTTGCCGATGGCTGCTATTACTTTGTTTGATGATTGAAAAGTGTTTAGCTTTTTATTTAGCTGCTGATATTTATAAAATCTATCGGTGATATCATCGTAAACATAAAATCCCGAATCAGATGAAAAAATAATCCGGTTATCAAGGTTAAAAACGCCTACATTATAGCTATCAGGTAATCCCGAGCTTTTGTCGTAATATTTTCGTGAACCTACCTTTTTATTGTCTGCAGTCAGCGTTATTTTATAGATGCCCTTGTAGGCATGGCTTACCCAGATCTGCCCTTTACTATCCTGCTCCACATAACGTGACGGTTCGCTAAAACCCTCTATTTTATGGTCGAAGGCCCAGTTCCCCGCAGCGTCTTTGCGATAAATAACCAAACCATTATACGTGCCCTGTATAAGTTGATCGGCATTGATTTTTTTGATGGTCCACCCGCCGCTTAAGGGGTTTATTTTGGTGAGTGAATTGCCATTTACCTGGAACGTGCCGTCGTTATGGCCGCAAAGCAGCTTGCCATCCTGTAATGATAGTTCCCAAACCTGACCCTGCGACCCCGGGATGAGCTGAAAATCAAACGACCGGAATAAGCGCTTGTTGCCGGGATTTATCCAGTCACTATAGTACAGGCCCTGGTTGGTACCCAGATAGATCTTATTGTTAAAAATGATGCTGGAATATACCGTGCCGAAGCGCCCGGTTTTATCAAAGTAGAAATATAGCGGGGAATTTACTTCTATACGGTCGATACCATTGTCCAGCCCAGCCCATAAGTTTTGTTCGGCATCGGTATATAAACTTAAAACCGTGTTATTTTGCAACCCGCTGGATTTGTTGATGTGTTGTACCACATTGCCCGCGGTATCGATAATAACAATACCGTTTAAAATAGTGCCGTAAGCAAAGTATTTACCGGGTATGGTAGCGCCATTGTTGAGCTGGTAATTTTTAAGAAAGTCATTTGCCTGGTTTTGCCATCGCTTTATGGTAGTACCATCGTATATAAACAAACCATTTTTAGCAGTGCCAATAAGGTATTTATTTGGGGAAAATGGCAGTATTGACAGTACACGGCCGCCTAAAACATTACTGCCGTTTACATAAATGAGTTTATTATTTTTTAGTTCGAACAGGCCTGCATCAACCTGTTCCACAAAATATCGGTTGCCTGTTTTAAAAAGGAACAGGAATGGTTTAGGGGCTTTTATGACATTTATTTTGCCATTACTGTAAATGTAGATGGAGCCAAACGATTGAAAGATAACCCTATTATTATCGACATAGATCTTCCAGGTTTCTTCTGTTACAGGCTGGTGTTTCTTTGGAACAAGATGGGTAAGGGAATTGTATTTGAGGAAGCCTTTTTTATTGTTTTCCCAGTAACCGAATTCGCCAAAGCCGCCAGAGTAAATTTTGCCTTTGCCATCAGCAGCTACCGAGCGTACGATGAGGCCATTTGGCATCCGGTTAAGCTGCCAGTACTTGCCATCGAAAGAGAGCAGGCCCTCGTCGTTACCAAAATACATGATGCCGTGCTCATCCCGCGTTACCGACCAGTTTTGATTACCCGACTGATACTGCGCCTTGGTATAGTTTTGTACATAAGGCACACCAATGCTTTTTACATCGGCTGCATTAGCCAGTGTATTAATGAGTGTCAGTAAAGCAAACAGGAATTGTTTACGCATAGGTATAGCCGCACGTGTTGGTATGTCGTCAAAAATACAAATTGACTTTGAATAACCGTGACGCTTGTAAGCCTAATCTGCTAATTGAACGATTCCCTTTTTAGCAGTATTTACCGGCTGGGGTACTTTTACATAGTAACCTGTGCCATCGTAAATACGTTTGCGTGGGTGTTCTTTACAATCATCGCTGCAGCAGCCATCCATTGCGGTGCCGCACTCATCACACTGTGTGAAGTGTTCGTTACACTCGGGGTTGGCGCAATTGATCATCTTCGGCGTGGTTTTACCACAGTTACGGCAGGTTGAAATAACAACCGGGTTTACGCTGTTTACATCAACCGAAAGGCGGTTGTCAAAAACGTAGCATTTGCCCTCAAAGTCTTCGCCGCCGGTTTCTTTACCATATTTTATAATACCGCCATGTAGTTGGTACACGTCGCTAAAGCCCTCGTGCAGTAACAGGGCAGATGCTTTTTCGCATTTGATACCGCCGGTGCAATAGGTAAGTATTTTTTTATCCTTGTATTTGGCAAGCTCATTTATCATTGCCGGAAAATCGCGGAAGTTCTCAATATCCAGCGTGACGGCGTTCTTGAATTTGCCAAGGGAGTGCTCATAGTTTGAGCGTACATCCAATATCACCACATCATCACGGTCCTTCATGGCCAAAAATTCTTTTGGTTCTAAATGTTTACCGGTTTGCTGTTGCGGATTTATCATACCCGGGTCGCGAAGGCCAGAGTGTACAATCTCTGATTTATAACGGCAGTGCATTTTTACGAATGATGGCTCATCCACCTCATCCACTTTGAAATCGATACCTGCAAAACGCTCGTCTGCATGCAGGGTATCTATATAAGTTTTGCACGCTTCGGCAGTGCCGGAAACGGTACCGTTAAGGCCCTCATCGGCCACAATAATGCGCCCGGTTAACCCAAGGGATTTGCAAAATTTTAAATGATCGGCTGCAAATTGCTCACCATCGGCTATTGTTGAATAACAATAGTATAGTAGTGTGTTATATTTTATCATGACTACATTGATACCGCTGCAAACGGTGTTAAATGAAGCGCAAAGATAGTAAAAAGTTGAAAGTTTAAAGTCGAAAGTGAGCTATTGGTACTTTGCACTTTCGACTTTGCACTTCAACTCTCTACCTCAAACCGTAAAATATCCTAAAGCCTTGGATGTATTTTTTATCGCCGGCGTAAGAGATACCGTAATCTACACGGAAGATGAGGCGTTGTACACCTACGTAAAACTCCTTGTAATTAGGGTTGCCTTTAGTTGTTAAATAGTTTGCGCCTATTACTTCCTCCAGTTTGAGCTTCCTGATCAACGGGATCTTGTTCAGCAATGATCCTGCAAAATTGTGCTGGTAATGTGCTTCGAAGAACGCGCCGTTTGTACTGTAAGTATAAAATGGCAGGAAGTGGAAGCTACCGATGTAGGTAGGGTCGAACGTGGTACCCTGGTTACCTAAGTAATGGTAATAATCCATATAGTACAGGTTGTTATTCCGGAAGAAATCGCCAGCTGTTAACTTGAAAGACGAGAAACCCGACAAACCTATACGGACGTTGGATTGCGAGATATCAACCGATGCAAAATCGTAATCAACATCAGACCCAAACGCGCTTTTTATACCCTTGCGGTAATTAACCGTAAGGGTTGGATACTTTGACGGGATATTAAATTTGCCCGTAGGCCTGGTGATGTATTGCTGATCGAACGTAAAGGCTACCGATGTGGCAAAAGTTAAGGCCTGGTTTTGCGGGAACAGGAACGAGCGGTCATCCACCGGGGCGCCCGCCGGGGCCAACGGGTTGTTTGAGGTAAATTCCTTGTCTTTTACGTCTACCAGGTGGCCAAATGCATTGTTATACATTTGGGTACGGCTGGCGTATTGAAATGCAGCCGACCATAGTATGCCGTTCCTTAACTCGCGCTGAAAACCGAAGCCCCCGTATTGCGAGCGGTAATATTTTACGTAATTATTCTCGTAAAGTATCGTACTTAAAGTATTAAAATAAAGTGAGCGTGTACCCACGTTATTTAGATCGAGCACGTCGCTACCAAAATCTACATAAAATTTTTGGTTATGGAACGGGTCGTTTAGATATTCGGCATGCACGTTAGCGCTAAAAAGTTTGTTGCCAAAACCATAACGCACAGCCGGGGTGATGCTGTACGAATGCAGGTCGTCAATTTTATGCGAGTAACGCACCTTGGCATTTATACCAAAGCCTTCAACCGTATTATAATAAAACGTTTGCAGGAAAGGGAAAATATAAAGCGAATCGCGCTCGCTGCGGTTGCTTGCCCGGTAGCCAAATATGGTGTAGGTAAAGTAGTTGATGTTGTTTTTAGTATGTTGGATACTATCTAAATAAGCATCTGTTTTTTGGTAAGCGGCTATGGCATCCTTTTTCTCGTAATCGCGTGTCTCTTGCCTGGTTAAAGGTAATGGGCGTGTAGCATTCCAATAAGCGGGGGTTTTTAGATTTGCCGCGGTGTCAATACGTAAAACCTCGCCATTAAAATACCCTTTAGGGAAGGTTGGGTTTATTTTATAGTTGTTGTAGATGCCCTGGTAGTATCCGCCAAACTTAAAACCTAAAACAGATCCTTTAAAGTTCACCTGCACGGCTACCGGCATCCATACGCTATCTGTTATGGGGATATACTGCTGGCTTATTTTTAAAGTGTCTACCAGGTTTAAACTTGCCCTCTTATTCGTAAGCATCAGGTCGACACTGTAAATGCGCCAATCGCCTTCTACAATGTACATATTGCCCTGAAAGTACTGGCCGTTCTCGCGTTTGGGGATCACCTCAATTTTATCAACTGTCAGTCCGTTTTGTATGGTGCTGCCAACCAACCTATAATCGTAATACTTAGCTGCATCTGTGCCAATGGGTGAAAGATAGGCACGTGTGCTCAAGCCATTTATTTTGAATACATCGTTATAAAAATTAACCTGCAGATCTGATGCTTTACTATAATCGAATGCCGTATTAATACCCGATTTTTTTGACGCAATGGTAACCTCGTGGATCTTATCAGGCATTGCAACGTTAAGGTTTGATAGGATCTCGGTTTGATAAAGTATGCCGCGGCCGTTAGAGTCGAGGTCTAATGCCTGGATAACAGCCTTACTGGTTAGGGCCCTCGGCGAACTTAAAAGTTTTTGAACTCCCTTTACATATACCGCGCACGAGTAGCTTTGTACTTCTTCTAAATGTTGCTTGCGCTTAGCTATTACCCGGCTCATAATGGTATCGCCGGGGTCCAGGTTTTGTTTCCACTTGTCAGATACCTGGCTTAATTTAAAAGTCTCGTTGGTTAGCTGTATATCATGTGCCTCGGGCTGGTCGCCAATGGTTATTTTTTCTACCTGTTCTGCATAACCTGTAGAGCGATAAATAACATTGTAAGTGCCGGGGCTTAGTTTTAATTGATAAACGCCTTCCTCGTTAGCGGTTGTGCCATAAGTAGTGTTGCGGATATATACCGATGCAAAGGGCACCATCTCGTTTTTTTGACCGGTCACACGGCCAGATAAAGTAGATTGTTGTGCCGATGCGGTAAAGGCCGTCAGTATAAATATTATAAGGGGCAGGCATCGTCTCATATAGTGTTTTTACGGTTAATACTATTTGTGCTTAAAATGTTTGTGAGTACACGTAATTTACATTAAATGTTTACATAATCCCTGCAATTGTTTGTTAATGTTTAATTTTGGGGCTTTAACTCTTTATAATATGTATAATACATTGCAACCGGTTTTACAGCATGAACTTGCCGATATTGAAAATGCCGGCCTATTTAAACGCGAACGAATCATTACGTCGCCGCAGGGTGCAGAAATTACTGTGCAAGGCGGGCAGGAAGTAATCAACTTTTGCGCCAACAATTACCTGGGCTTATCCGGCAATGGTAAAGTGATTGAAGCTGCTAAGGCTGCTATGGATACCCATGGTTACGGCTTATCATCGGTACGTTTTATTTGCGGTACGCAGGATATACATAAAACACTTGAACAAAAAATATCTGAATTTTTAGGGACTGAAGATACCATCCTTTACGCGGCCGCTTTTGATGCGAATGGTGGTGTTTTTGAGCCGTTATTTAACGATCAGGATGCTATTATTTCCGATGAGTTGAACCACGCATCTATTATAGATGGCGTGCGCCTTTGTAAAGCGCAGCGCAAACGTTACAAGCACGACGATATGGCCGATCTGGAAGAGCAACTGAAAGCAACGCAGTCTCTTCGCCATCGCATCATCGTTACCGACGGCGCTTTCAGTATGGATGGCACCATTGCGCAGCTTGATAAGATTTGCGCCCTTGCAGAACAATACAATGCTTTGGTAATGATTGATGAGAGCCATTGCAGCGGCTTTATGGGCAAAACCGGCCGTGGTACACATGAGCATCACAATGTAATGGGTAAGATAGATATCATTACCGGTACGTTGGGTAAAGCTTTAGGTGGTGCATCGGGCGGGTTTACATCTGGCCGTAAAGAAATTATTGATATGCTACGCCAGCGTTCGCGCCCATACCTGTTCAGTAACACTTTGGCACCGGCTATTACGGGGGCGTCTATCGCGGTATTGGATATGCTAAGCGAAACTACCGATCTGCGCGATAAACTGGAAAGCAATACCCAATACTTCCGCGAGAAGATGACTGCGGCGGGCTTTGATATTAAGCCAGGCGTGCACCCAATTGTACCGGTTATGCTGTACGAAGCAAAACTTGCGCAAGAATTTGCTGCTAAAATGCTGGAAGAAGGCATTTATGTTATTGGCTTTTATTACCCGGTTGTGCCGCAGGGTAAAGCACGCATCCGTGTGCAGATCTCCGCCGCGCATGATGTAGCACATTTAGACAAAGCTATAGCTGCATTTACTAAGGTAGGTAAGGCTTTAGGGGTGATTAAATAATACCTGTTATATTTGTAGTTGAATTTTTTGAATAAGAGGTTATAATGCAATCTAAAATAGATCAATATACAGCCGAGATAAAAGCTTTTACAGCCGCCAAGGCTGATGAACTGGAAGCTTTCCGTATTAAGTTTTTGGGCACTAAGGGGCTTATAAAAGACCTTTTTGAAGAGTTTAAAACCGTTGGCCCCGAAGAGAAACGCACTTTTGGTAAAGTGCTTAACCAGTTTAAGCAATTTGCCGAAGGCAGGTATCAAGAGATACAGGAAAGCTTTATAACCGACATTGAAAAGCCGAAATCTGAAATTGACTTAACTTTGCCGGGCGATGGTTTTGAGGTAGGCTCGCGCCACCCGCTTTCATTAGTACGTAATGAGATCATCGATATATTTAAACGCCTTGGTTTCGTAGTGGCCGAAGGCCCGGAGATAGAAGACGACTGGCATAACTTCTCGGCCCTGAACTTCCCGCAGGAACACCCCGCGCGCGATATGCAGGATACCTTTTTTATCCGCAAGGGTGACGGTAGTGATGATATCGCTTTGCGTACACATACCTCATCGGTTCAAGTGCGGATGATGGAGAATGGCAAACCACCGTTCCGTGCGATTATGCCGGGTCGAGTTTATCGTAATGAAGCCATATCGGCCCGTGCCCATTGTTTTTTTCACCAGGTAGAAGGTTTATATGTAGATGAGAACGTATCATTTAGCGACCTCAAGCAAACGCTTTACCACTTTGTGCAGGAGCTTTACGGCGAGGGTACCAAGGTGCGTTTCCGCCCATCGTATTTTCCGTTCACCGAGCCATCCGCAGAAATGGATATATCATGTACTATTTGTAAAGGCGCGGGCTGTAACATGTGTAAGTACAGCGGTTGGGTAGAGATCTTGGGCTGCGGTATGGTTGACCCTAACGTTTTGGAAAATTGCGGTATCGACAGTAAAAAATATACCGGCTTTGCCTTTGGGATGGGGATCGAACGTATCACTAACTTAAAATATGTGATCCGCGATCTGCGTTTATTCTCTGAGAACGACGTGCGTTTCCTGAAACAGTTTACAACAGATATTATATAGATGAGGAATATACCGGCACTGCTTATCATTTGCCTGCTGTTTTTAGGATGCGGCAAAACCGGAAATGTTGTGCCCAACGTCAAAATAGCGTTTAGCATACCTGTTACTGATCCTCGCATTATAGCACTTAACGCTCAGGGAGGAGCCGTTTTTATTTCTGGGGTTGGTGTTGCGGGTATTATTATTTATCGCGGTGCAGCAGGGTATGTAGCTTACGATAGATGTAGTAGCTATCAGCCAGAAAAATTATGTGCTGTAGTAGCCGATGATAATATCTTTACTGTTGTAGATCCCTGTAGTGGCTCTAAATTCCTACTATCTGATGGAAGTCCGGTCAAAGCCCCTGCCACAAGGTCGTTGAAAGCTTATGCTGTTAGTGCTACACCTGGCCAAATAAATGTGTATAATTGATTAATGGAAGCCGATAAAATTAAAGATAGTATTAAGCGGGCAGCGCAAGATCTGTTCCGCAAATTCGGTTACCACAAAACCAGTGTGAACGAAATTGCCAAGCGGGCTAAAATTGCAAAGGCAACCATCTACAAGTATTTTGATAGTAAGGAAGCCGTTTTGCACGTGCTGCTAATGGACTATATTAAAGCAAGTGTTGATGAACTGATTAACACAAATACACCCGATATGGATGAGGAAGCCCACCTGAGCAGCCTGATCATGAAAACATGCCGCCTCTCATACACCGTTTGTAACGAATTTATAGGCTGGGATTTTATCCGCGAAAGCACCAACTCGCAAGATTTTTTAAAGAACCTTTCAAACGAGTTGGAAGAACTGCTCGTTCAATCATTCACCCAACTACCCGGCATCCGCAAGCACGAGGGTTATCATCAACGGGTACGTTTCCTCATCAAATGTAGCAAAAGCATCGTGTTCAGCTTCGCGTTTACATCAGTAAGCGACAGCGACGTGCGCAAGAATTTTGTTTCTTTTCAGAAAGAGATCCTGCCTTATTTGGTGAAGGCGGCGATATTAGTGTAGAGACCTAATCAACCTCAATAGTTATTGATCCGCT
Organism: Mucilaginibacter sp. UYNi724; assembly: GCF_054057495.1. Classification (NCBI taxonomy): domain Bacteria; kingdom Pseudomonadati; phylum Bacteroidota; class Sphingobacteriia; order Sphingobacteriales; family Sphingobacteriaceae; genus Mucilaginibacter; species Mucilaginibacter sp. UYNi724. Next base: position 160,092 of record NZ_JBSRZI010000005.1, read on the forward strand.
TTCCTCTACTTCCCATATGGTTGCTTCATCAATATTAATTGCATTTAAATTTAAAAAGCTGTCGGCCTGCTGTAGGTAATTATCTTCTGTATCGCCAAGTCTGGGTAAAGCAATTACATCGGCATCAATATTAATTCGTGCTATCCTGTCTTTAAGTTGTTTTAAAGTATCTACAGAATAAGTAGATGTTGCATCTTTGGATAACTCACCGTCGGCTTCAAATAAAAAATAGTCAATCATTAATATAGAAAAGAACTGCTTATCACGCCTATCGAAATAATAAACTTCGGAAAACCTGATAGGAGATTGCTGAAGCCCTATTATGAGCCAATTGTATGTTTGTTCCTGAATGGTCATTTATAAAGATATTGAATTATGCGATATTTTATTTGCAACTATCAATATTAATAACTTACTTTGAATAACAAAGTACTTTTAAGTGAAAGAAAACCAAATCCAGGACGAGCTTACATCCATCCGCAATATGATGGAGCGCTCCTCAAAATTTATCTCCCTTAGCGGCCTTAGCGGTGTGCTGGCAGGGGTTTATGCTTTGATAGGGGCCGCCATAGGCTACAGCATTATTTATGGCAGCGGCGGCTTTTTTAGCTATCGCGAATATGTGATGGATGATGTAAAACGCTCGCCGGGTAATCTTTATACGTTAGTCTTGGTTGCGCTGGCAGTTTTGTTGGCTTCGCTTATTACAGGTGTTTACTTAACCCTGCGCAAAGCCAAACAAAAGGGGCAAAACCCATGGGGGCGTACCAGCAGGCAATTGTTATTTAACCTGGCTGTACCTTTAGTAACCGGCGGTGCACTATCACTCATATTGATCTCAAGAGGCTACTTTGGTATTATCGCATCGGCCACGTTAATATTTTACGGATTGGCTTTGGTAAATGCCAGTAATATTACTTATAAGGATGTACAGTATTTAGGGATCATAGAAATTATATTAGGTTTGCTGGCCGCTTTACTGCCGGGCTATGGTTTACTGTTTTGGGCTATAGGCTTTGGCGTGTTGCACATTGTTTACGGCAACATAATGTACTTAAAATACGACCGGTGAAGATTCCATTCGAAAAACTCGACAAGGCCTTTGAAAACAGGCTTCGTTTGCAAATAATGAGTGTGCTGGTGGTTAACGAGCGCTACGATTTTAATTCGCTTAAGGAACTGCTTGATGCATCAGACGGAAACCTGGCATCGCACCTTAAGGCTTTAGAAAAAGAAGAGTACATCACCGTACACAAATCATTTTTGGGCCGCAAGCCAAATACCAATTATGAGGCCAGCACAAAAGGCAAGCAGGCGTTTAAGCAACACCTGGATGCCTTGGAACAGATCATAAAAAATCAGAAAACGTTATAACTATATTTTTTTATCTAATTACTTTGTAATTCAAAGTACTTTTAAATTATCAAATGATACAAGAACAACAAAACCCGCTACGCGGCATTATGGATTGGTTCAAGGAATCGATCACCGTTAAATTAGTTTTTATTGGCATCCTGGTATTGGTGCTGCTGATCCCCTCATCGTTGATAGACGACTTGATACGCGAACGCGCCGGACGGCAAGAGGAGATGATAAGGGATGTTGCCGATAACTGGTCGGGCAGCCAAACGGTGAAAGGCCCGGTGTTGGTTGTGCCGTACCGCAAAACCGTAAAGTTTACCGAGGGCGGTAAAGAGATCGATAAAGAAGTTATTGAGAACCTTTACGTACTGCCTGAAAACTTAAAGATAAAGGCCAACGTAAAGCCCGAGCGGTTGCACCGCGGGATGTTTGAGACGGTGGTTTATAACTCAAACATTCACTTAACGGGTAACTTTGCCAGGGCCGACCTGGCAGGGCTTAGCCTGGCGCCCGCGCAATTGATGCTGGAAAAAGCCCGCCTTGAGTTTAGTATCAGCGATTTAAAAGGTTTAAAAAACAACCCGGTAGTAAGCGCTGCCGGCATGCAGGTTGCTGCCGAACCCTCCTTTAACAGCCGCGACCTATTTAGCAACGGATTAAAAGCCAATATTAACTTGGCAGCAACTGTTAATGGTGCATTTAGTTTCGATTACACGCTCGACTTAAAAGGCAGCCAGGAACTACACTTTCTACACCTTGGCAAAACTACCGATGTGGAAGTTAGTGGTAAATGGAGCACCCCAAGTTTTGATGGCCGAAGCCTGCCCGATAAACGCGAAATTGATAGCAGCGGCTTTAAAGCCCAATGGCGCATGCTTTATTACAACAGGCCATACCCGCAACAATGGGTAAATGATAACGAATTGCTGGGCAGTAAAAAGAAGGAGGAAGATGCATCGTTTGGCGTAAAGCTTCGCCTGCCGGTAGACCAATATCAAAAAATAACCCGCACCAGCAAATACGCTATCCTTATCATCCTGTTAACGTTTGTATCGTTGCTGCTAACCGAGCTGATACGCAAGCAGCGCATCCACGCCTTTAACTATATTTTGATAGGTGCCGCTATGATCATCTATTACATTTTGCTCCTCTCTTTTTCAGAAAAGGTGGGTTATAACTACGCATACCTCATCGCATCTATGTCTACCGTTGGGTTGGTATCAGTGTTCATCGCATCCTTGCTGAATAATAAAAAAGCAGCCAGCTTGTTCGCGGTGATACTTTCTATCATCTACATCTTTATTTTCGTGATCATCCAGTTAGAAGAGTTGGCTTTGCTTATGGGCAGTGTGGCGCTGTTTATAATCGTAGCCCTCCTGATGTATTTCTCCCGCAAGATCAATTGGGATAAGCAATAACATTCATTCCACCGGCAGGCGATTCGCCTGCCGGTTTTAAAAACTAAACATAAAACCATGCATACAAGTAATTATTGGATAGGGTATTTCCAGGCAAATGCCCTTCAAAAAAGAGTGAACTGGAACATCGCGCCCGCTATTACGCAAGACGAGATAGTTGCCATCCTGCCATCGTTACAGGCATGGCAACTGGGCGAAACATCCGAAGGGGCGCACCTCATTGCAGCGTCTACCAAATATGCCTACCGCATTGGCGACCCGGATTATGTGGATGCCGTTAAACTATTTATTAAAGAGGAGCAGGAGCATGGCAACAACCTTGGCCGCTACATTGATAAAATTGGGCAGAAGCGCATAAAAAAGGATTGGGGCGACAGCCTGTTTAGGCAGGTGCGGTATTTTAACACCAACATGGAGTTATGGACGCTGGCTGTTATCGTTGTAGAAAGTACTGCGCAAATCTTTTACCAGGCCCTTAAAGATGCCACCCAATGCCGGTTGCTGAAAGATATTTGCACCGATATTTTGATAGATGAAGCACCGCATATCACCTTTCAAACCGAGCGGCTGGCAATCATCTTTGATCGTAATTCAAATTTCGGTAAAACCTGGCGCAAGGCGGCCTACAAGCATTTCTTCCATGCAACGTCGCTATTGGTTTGGTACGGGCACAAAAGACTGTTTATGGCAGGCGGCGTAACGTTTGAAATGTATTTGAAGAAGATGCAGTATAAATATAAAAAGACGATTGATGTGATAACTACCGCCCCGGCGGGTCATCAGGATATGGTATTCAAATACGGGAACTAATTAATTACATAAAATGCAATCAAACCCCTTTATCTACAGCCTTAAAACTTGGCTAACCAGCGTCGCTTTAGCACCGTTAATGTTCCTTGTAGTAGAAAGTTGCCTAAGCCACAAAAGTTACCTCACTACAGAGGCTTTTATTAATGAGCAATTAGAAACCTATGTAATGTGCTTAGTGTTCGGTGGTTTTTTCTCCCTGCTCACTTGGCTGCTTTTCTTTTTAATAATCAAAGTAATTACTATTTATTTGGCCATTACGCAGCAAATCCGGTTCGTGATAGCTGGGATTGGGTCACTACTTACGCTTGGCACTTTTGCCATTTTTTTTCCCGCGTTTGAGTTGCATAATGAGTTTTTTTACCTGATGGTCTCTAACTGCATTTGTATTGCAGGCGGCTCTTTGTACTATAGGTTGGAGATTTCTACGGAGGCCGAAGGCATCACAACTTAAATAAATAAATTTCAAAATACCGTTTTGGTTTTCGGTATAAATTTTATTATGTTTGCATAGTAAAATTTAATCTACATTACTATGAGCCAGGAACTGATTGAATTTTCGGAGCTTATTGATGAGCAGTTCGAAATAGAGATAGATTTGGGGAGTGTTGAACCGAATAACCTTTGGAACAACATCCTCAACCTATTTATCTGAAATTGTCCATATCGCTTTTCATCTGACGGCAGTCGTCGGCAGGCAGTAAATTCTTTTGCCTGATATTTAGTCTCTTTGCCGGCCCTTTCAAGGTGTGGATTTATAAAGTTTCCAAATTGTCTTTCCTAATCACTACTCACAAATCAACTAATCACTAATTTATTAACTTTGCAGCCTGATGAGTAGATCTGCAAAAAAACCTAAGTTCTTTGAGAACGTAACTGTTATTGATATTGCCGAAGAAGGCAAGGGCGTTGGCAAGGCTGAAGATTTTGTGTTATTTATTGAAAAGGCCGTTCCGGGCGACGTTGCAGATGTGGAAGTTTACCGCAGCAAAAAAAGCTTTGGCGAAGCCAAGATCATCAAACTCATCACCCCTTCAGAATACCGCGTAACCGCTTTTTGCGAGCATTTTGGCACTTGCGGCGGCTGCAAATGGCAGCACATGACTTACGAGGCGCAGCTAAAGTTCAAACAAAAAGCTGTACACGATGCCCTAACCCGTATCGCTAAAATTGATGTAGAGCACATGGATGCCATTGTTCCTTCTCCTGCCGATAGGTATTATCGCAATAAACTTGAATATACTTTTTCTAACAAACGCTGGCTATACGACGGCGAGAGCCGCGAGGACGAAACGCTTGATATGAATGCCCTTGGTTTCCACATTCCCGGCCGTTTTGATAAGATCCTGAACATAAACCACTGCTACCTGCAGGCCGAGCCGTCAAACGATCTGCGTAACAGCATTAACGCTTTTGCCAAAGAGAATGGCATCAGTTACTATGATGTACGTGCGCATACAGGTGCTTTACGTAACCTCATTATCCGAACTTCGTCAACCGGCGAGATCATGGTGATCGTTGTTTTCGCTCATGCGGATCAGGAGCAGGTAGACCTATTGATGAACTATGTGGATGCTGCCTTCCCTCAGATTACATCGCTGCTATACATCCTTAATCAAAAAATGAACGACACCATTTTTGACCAGGAAGTAATAGCATGGAAAGGCCCCGAATACATCCACGAAGAAATGCCTGCTGCCAATGGTAATGTGGTGCGATTTAGGGTCGGCCCAAAATCGTTTTACCAAACAAACTCTATCCAGGCCCTGCGCCTGTATGAAATAACCCGCGACTTTGCGGGCTTCACCGGCGACGAATTGGTTTATGACCTATACACCGGCGCAGGCACCATTGCCAACTTCATCGCCGGCCATGTGCGGGAGGTTGTAGGAGTAGAGTATGTGCCATCGGCTATAGAAGATGCAAAGGTAAACTCGCAGATAAATAACATCACCAACACCAAATTTTTCGCTGGCGACATGAAGGATGTACTGGTGCATGATTTTGTAGCAGAGCACGGCAAGCCGGATGTGATCATCACCGACCCGCCAAGAGCAGGGATGCACGCTGATGTAGTTGCCCGTTTAATGGAGATAGAAGCCGACAAAATTGTCTATGTAAGTTGCAACGCCGCCACCCAGGCCCGCGATCTGCTTATCTTGAAAGAAAAGTATGATACAGTAAAAATACAGCCAGTAGATATGTTTCCGCACACCCAGCATGTAGAAAACGTGGTATTGTTAAAACTTCGTAATAAACACTAAGGGTTAAATAAATTGCCCATTAATTTACTTGCCTAAATTCGTGCCGGCGAAATGGTAATTATTGCTAATTAACAGTACTATAGGGCATTATTTATTCAAATGTTTTGGTATTTTAGCTTCATAAAGCAAATGCCTGCCTAATTGCTGTTGAATGGATGCTCCTATACCTTTTTTCAATTTCTCGATAAAAAAGGTTTTATCCCGCGAACCCGACAACCTGAAGCGCGCGCGGATAAAAATTGTGTACACCACACTGCTGCTTACCCTGCTAAAAATTGTAATACTGATGCCCTTAGTTTATGATACCATACAAGGCCATCGGCTATATCGTATCGCCTTCGTTTTTGTGCTGTATATTGGGCTTACCAAATACTTGTTATATAAACCTGCTCATATTGGCATTGTAGCGCATACCATCATATTATCGGGCGTTTTCGGGATCTGGTCAAACCTTATTGTTCTTAACCAGCACCTTAATTTGGTTACCGTGCAGTTTGTATTTATGGTGACTTTTGTGGGATACTACCTTATCAATAATAGGTTTGCCATAGTCTACAGCGTATTTGCTATAGCGCCAGTAATGTACAGCCTGGTAGTTAGTAACCGCGCCCAATGGCATCTGGATGGGATAACGCAGGAACTGCCATCGCCAGGTTTCGAGGTGATCGTTTTCCTTAATTTTATTACCATTGTGCTTATCCATTACTTGTTTTACAAGGCTTTTAGGGATAACGTAAACGAGAAGGAAGAGCTAAATAAACAATTACAGGCCACCGTTGCCGAAACCAAGGCATTGGCCGAATCTCGGTCGTTGTTCCTGTCAACCATGTCGCACGAGTTGCGCACGCCGCTCAACGCCGTTATTGGGATGACCGGACTTATAAAAGACACGGCCACCAAAGAGCAAACCGAGAACCTTGATATCCTGGAATTTTCGGCCACCAGCCTGCTTACCCTGGTGAACGATATTCTTGATTATAACAAAGGTGAAAACGATAAAATAGAATTAGAAGCTATTCCGGTAAACCTGCCGGTAATGCTCCATAAAGTGTGTTCGGGCTTGCAGCATAAAGCGGCCGAAAAAGGTTTCCAGTTGGTGTTGGATGTAGACCAGCAATTAAAAGACCAATGGATAGTAACCGACCCAACCCGCCTTACGCAGATCATATACAACCTTGCCGGTAATGCCATTAAGTTTACCGAGCACGGGCAGGTAAGCGTGAAAGCGCTTGTCGAAGAAAGATCAGAAGATAACGTAACCGTGAATTTTTCGGTATCTGACACAGGTATTGGTATTCCTTTAGATAGGCAAGTGCTAATATTTGATCCGTTTACCCAGGCATCCGCAGATACCACCCGCCATTATGGTGGTACGGGGCTTGGGCTTGCTATTGTGAAGCGACTATTAAAATTATTTAACAGCAGCATCAAGCTAAAGAGCGAACACAAGAAAGGCTCAGTGTTTTCCTTTGCCGTTCAGTTTGATCTGTACAAAGGTAATGTAAACCCTGTATCGTTGCATACCGTAATGAACAGTAACCTGGACGGCCTTAATGTTCTTATTGCCGAAGATAACGCGGTAAACTCCCTATTGCTGGTGAAACTGTTAACCAAGTGGAATATAACCGCAACCGTCGCCAACAACGGCATGGAAGCGGTTAAAAAGCATAAGGAGAATAAATTTGATGTGATACTGATGGACCTGCATATGCCTGTAATGGATGGTTACCAGGCCACGCAGATGATTCGTGCCTTAAAAGATAAAAACAAAGCGCAAACCTTTATTATCGCCCTAACCGCATCGGTATCTCACAATATCCACGATAAAATTAAAGAAGCCGGTATGAACGATTATTTGTCTAAACCATTCCAGGCAGCCTCTTTACATCAAAAACTGGAGGCACTGAGTGCCGCTAAAGCAGGCAAGGTTTTAGCAGGATAGATGATAGGTTTAATGGCGGCCTAATGACTGGCAAACTTCCTTTATCGTTTCACTAACGGGTTTAAACTCAAAACCAATAGCTTGTTTTATTTTACTGTTATCAAACTTCCGGGTGTTTGATGCTGCGCGGGCACTTGTTTTATCTAAAGCAGGGGCTTTACCAGATAATAGCCCTAAAAAAGAAGCGCCACGCCAGGCCAGTTCCATCATCCATGGTTTGGCTAATGTTTTTGGAGCGGGTACCTGTAGGCCATTGGCTATTTCTTCAAAAAGCTGTTTGTATGGGCGATTTTCAGCGTTGATGATGTACCGCTCACCGCTCAGGCCGGTTTCCATCAGGGCTACCATGCAATTGGCAACATCCTGCACATCCACAAAACCTATAGTGCCCCCGGTGTAAAACTTTAGGCCTTTGTGCACGGTCTCGAAGATCTGCCCGCTTCCGGCTTTGCCTGCGCTTTTGCCGATGATTATCGTTGGGTTTACAATCACAGCATCCAATCCTTCGGCAATGCCACGCCAAACTTCCATCTCGCTTTCCAGTTTTGATATGGCATAACCATCCGTTTCGGTCGACGAATCCAGGTGGTGGTTCTCTGTGATCAGTTCGCCGGGTTTGGCCTCACCAACCGCCGCTACAGAACTGGTATGCACCACGCGGATGCTTTTCTCATTACACAAGTCTACCAAATTGGCCGTACCTCTCACATTGGTGCGAATCATAGGGTCTTTATCGGCTTGCTTAAGTGATACAAAGGCGGCACAATTGTAAACCTGTGTAATTCCTTCCAATGCATCTTCCAAACTGGCGGCGTCCATCAGGTCGGCATTAACCCAATCTATATTATCTGCATAAGGCACCAGTAGTTTTGGGATGGTAGATGAAGCACGTTTACTGCAGCGGATCCTGTTTCCGCGAAGGATAAGTTCCTTCGCTAATTCGGCCCCTAAAAAACCTGTTGCACCCGTAACTAAAATCATATGCAAATGTGCAATTAGATGTGCAAATGTGCAAATAGGCAGATGTGCAGATGAAAAATACAAAAAATGATGTGATATTAAGATTTGAATATCTACACATCCAAAAATATCTGCACATTTGCACATCCTCGTATCTGCTCATCAATAAAACATGTCTTTAGCCGATTTTTTTACTCCCATAGATCTTAAAAAGATCACGCCAAAGAATGGATATTTCACGAGCCAGCTGGGCGATAAAATAAACCATCACTCGGTTGATTTCCCGGATCTGGAGCAAAAAACGGATATCGCCATTATTGGTGTGCTGGATGACCGTAACGCCATAAATAATCCGGGTTGTGCCTTAGGCCCCGACTATGTTCGCGAAAAACTGTACCTGCTAAACGAGGGTAGCTATAATACTAAAATAGTAGATTTAGGTAACATCGCCCGCGGCGAAACTGTGGTAGATACTTACTACGCCCTTAAAACCGTGGTAGAAGAACTGATAAAAAAAGATATAATTCCATTAATTATTGGCGGTGGGCAGGACCTTACTTACGCTCAATACCTCGGCTACGAAAACCTGGAGCAAAAGGTTGATATGCTGGTAGTAGATTCGCAGCTTGACCTTGATGACGACGGCTTTAGCGAAGCTATTGAAACCACATCGGCATCGTACATGAATAAAGTGATCCTGCACGAGCCTAACTACTTGTTCAATTATAGCAACCTGGGCTACCAAACCTACTTTGTAAACCAGGATAGTTTACGGGTGATGGATAAGCTTTATTTTGATGTACACCGCCTTGGCGAGCTTACCCAAAACATCGCGGTAGCTGAGCCGATAATCCGCAATGCCAACATGGTGAGCTTTGATATGGGTGCCATCCGCTCATCTGACGCGGCCGGTAATGCCAACGCCAAACCAAATGGTTTTTACGGCGAAGAGGCGTGCCAGATTTGCCGTTATGCGGGTTTTAACGATAAACTAACCTCGATAGGGTTCTACGAATTTAACCCGGCTTACGACACCAACGGCCAAACGGCCATGCTGCTATCGCAAATGATCTGGTATTTTATCGATGGCGTTTATAACCGCAAGCGCGACTTTCCACTCAACCCAAAATCGCAGTACCTTATTTACAAAACCAGCCTTACGCATGACGAGCACGAACTGGTATTTGTAAAAAGCAAAAAAAGCGACCGCTGGTGGATGCAGGTGCCTTACCCAACAGGTGGCTCAAAAAACGAGCGATTTCATTTAGTGCCCTGCCGTTACGAGGATTACAAAACAGCCGTATCCGGCGAAATGCCCGACCTTTGGTGGCGCACCTACCAGAAATTGAACTAACCTGCAATTGATTAGGTATTTACACGTTATTGTACTTTACTAATAATTTAAATGAAGAAATTTCTTTTCACCTTAGCGGCATTTTTGCCGGCTTTGGCCTTTGCGCAAAACGCGCAGCCTTTTACCGTTAAAAGCAAACTCACAAATATTACCGGCCCTGCAACCGCCTATTTGGTTTACTACTTAGGTGCGAACAGCCAAACAGATTCTGCTACAATTGTCAATGGCGAGTTTAAGTTTGAGGGTGTAATAATGGATCCGGTAACCGCGTCTATATTCATCGATCATAAAAATCTGGGATTTGCTAAATATGTAGAGCAAAACTTCCCGGATGGCGGCCCCTCAAAAACAGCTGATGGCTTAAGCTTTTTCCTGGAAAAGGGGTCTATTAATGTAAGCGGTAAAGATTCTATCGCTACAGCGGATGTAGTTGGCTCCCCTATAAACGATGATAATAAAGCTCTTAAAGCACAGCTAAAAGTTATTATTGATAAAGCACAAAAAGTGACCGAAGAAGGTAAGAAAGCCGCCGTAGAGCAACAGCGTTCTGCAGCGTTCCAGAATGCGATGCAGGCTAAATACAAAGCATTGCAGGACGAGCAAAAGAGCGTTATCAAGAATTTTATTACTACGCACACTACAAGCTATATAAGCTTACTGGCACTATCAAGCGTTGCCGGCCCCAACCCGGATGTTGCCGAGGTAGAGCCATTGTACAATATGTTATCTCCCGATCTTCAAAAGTCTGAGGGTGGTAAGCAGCTGAAAATGTCTATAGATGCATTGAAAATCACAGCTATAGGCGCCCTGGCCCCCGATTTTTCTCAGAACGATGCAAAGGGTTTACCCGTGCGCTTGTCATCATTTCGTGGTAAATATGTACTGCTTGATTTTTGGGCATCGTGGTGCGGCCCCTGCAGGCAGGAGAACCCCAACGTGGTAAAAATGTATAATAAGTATAAAGGCAAAAACTTTACCGTGCTTGGTGTATCGTTGGACAAAGCGGATGGCAAATCGGCCTGGTTGGCAGCCATCAAAAACGATGGGCTGACATGGACACAAGTATCCGACCTTAAGTTTTGGAATAACCTTGCCGCAAGTTTATACGGCGTGCAATCCATCCCTCAAAACTTTTTGATAAATCCCGAAGGTAAAATTGTAGCCAAAAATCTGCGTGGCGATGACCTGGATAAAAAGCTGGAACAATTGCTTGGAAAAATTTGATTTTAAGCATAATAACCGCATATTAGGCCTTAACAAAACTGACTGTCATTATGAAAAAAATAACCTTAAGCGCAATAGCGCTTTTGCCTGCGCTGGCTTTTGCGCAAGGCGGTAAATTTACCGTTCAGGGTAAATTAGGTAGCTATAACGCACCTGCCAAAGCATATATCCAATACCGTAAAGAAGGCAAAACCATTATGGATTCTGTGGTACTTAAAAACGGCGCGTTCAAATTTGAAGGCGAAGCGGCAGCTGTACCGGGACAAGGCTATTTATTGCTTAACCCAAAAGGTAACAGCATGAATGCGTCTAAAGATTACAAAGCCATTTACATAGAGCCCGGGATCATCACCGTAAACACCACCGATGATCTTACTAAAGCAACGGTTACCGGTACAAAATCGAACATCGAGAACGAGCAATACCAAACAGCTTTAAAACCGGTTAGCGATGGTTACAAAGCCATGGAAGCCAAAGAAAAAGCTACGCCGGAAGCAGATCAGAAATCTGACGCTTTTATAAAACAAGCTAAAGCTGCAGAAAAAGCGATTGACAAGCAGGAAAAGGCTATAAATCAAAAATTCATAAAAGACCATCCGGATTCTTACGTAAGCATGAATGCATTGCAATCGCTTGCCTACAGTTCAGATTATGTGGAGATAGAGCCGTTATACACCTCGCTTTCACCTAATATTAAAGCAGCTGAATCTGGTAAGGCATTTGGCGAATTATTGCCAAAGATGAAAGCGGTAGCCTTAGGCGCAACCGCACCTGAAATTGCGGAGACGGATACTTCGGGCAAAGTAGTTAGCTTGTCATCGTTCCGCGGTAAATATGTATTGGTGGATTTTTGGGCATCATGGTGTGGCCCTTGCCGCCAGGAAAATCCTAACGTAGTAAAGGCTTACAACGCATACAAAACCAAAAACTTCACCATCCTGGGCGTCTCACTTGATGGTAAGGGTGCTAAAGGCGCATGGGTTGGCGCTATCCAAAAAGATGGCTTAATGTGGACACAGATCTCTGACCTTGCAGGCTGGAAAAGCCGACCTGCCGGAGAGTATGCCGTTCGCGCTATCCCGCAAAACTTTTTAATTGATCCAAGCGGCAAGATCATCGGTAAAAACCTTAGGGGTGATGACCTGGAAGCTAAACTTGCCGAGTTGTTCGGGAAAATCTAATTCTGAGTCCGATTTCCGGAAGTCCGAAGACGATAAATAGTTTAAAATAGAAAGTCCGAAAGATTTAGCTGCTAAGCTTCTTCTTTCGGACTTTCTGTCTTTACCGACTTTCGGACTATCTAACTATAATAGATCAAACCCAATATCTTTCCTGAAATATACCCCATCATAATAGATGCGCGCCGCGTCGGCAGTGGCTTGTTGCAGGGCATCAAACATATTATCCTGCAGGCTGGTAACCGCTAATACACGGCCGCCTGTTGCTTTAATATCGTCGCCATCCAGGTTGGTACCCGCATGGAAAACATATGACCCGCGAACGTTCTCTATCCCGCTGATGGTTTTATCTTTTAGATATTCGCCCGGGTAACCGCCCGCAACACATACCACGGTTGCAGCTGTTTTTTGGGAGATGATCATTTCTTTTTCGTTCAGGTTACCTTCGGCAACGCCAATCAATAAGTCCACAAAATCCGACTCGATACGTGGCATAACGCTCTCTGTTTCGGGGTCACCCATGCGGCAGTTGTACTCGATAACCCAGGGCTCGCCGTGGGTATTCATCAAGCCGATGAAGATAAACCCTTTGTATGGGATGCCTTCTTTTTTCAATCCCTCAACAGTTGGGATAATAACCCTTTGCTCTACCTTTTGCATAAAAGCCTCATCAGCAAAATGCACCGGCGAAACTGAGCCCATGCCACCTGTATTTAAACCCGTATCACCTTCGCCAATCCGTTTGTAGTCCTTGGCCTCGGGTAATATTTTATAATTGGTGCCGTCGGTCATCACAAAAACCGAAAGCTCTATTCCCTGTAAAAATTGTTCGATAACCACCTTAGAGCTGGCATCGCCAAACTTGGCTTCGGTAAGCATTTCTAAAAGTTCCTGGCGGGCTTCCTCAAGGGTAAGGCAAATTAAAACACCTTTACCTGCTGCCAGGCCGTCGGCTTTTAAAACTACAGGCAAGCCTGTGGTGGCGAGGTAATCGAAACCTTCCTGCAAAGTATCGCGCGTAAACGTACGCGATGCTGCTGTAGGCACATTGTGGCGCTGCATAAACGCCTTTGAATAATCCTTGCTACCTTCCAGTTGGGCGCCTTCCTGCTGCGGGCCAATAACCGGGATGTTCTTTAGTAGCTCATCTGTTAGGAAAAAATCATGGATGCCTTTTACAAGCGGCTCTTCGGGGCCAACCAAAACCATTTTAACATCGTTAGTCAAAACAAAGGCTTTAATGCCTTCAAAATCGATAACCTTTAGGTTTACGTTGGTGCCATACTGGCCGGTGCCGGCATTGCCCGGTGCAATAAATAGTTTATCGCATTTTGGGCTTTGTGAGATTTTCCAGGCGAAGGCGCTTTCCCTTCCGCCCGAACCAAGGATCAGGATGTTCATGCGGGCAAATATAATGTTTGATGTGCAGATGTGCGAATATGCAGATGTGCAGATTGTTTGAAGATGAATAATTAAATCATATAGCGGTCAGATTGACGAATTTAACATCATTTGCCTATCCGCACATCTGCATATTTGCACATTAATCCTATCTTTGCATGTCAAAATGACTTTAAAATTGCACTGGCGCAATTATTGAGTTTGGTGCATTATATAAAAATAATATGTTAGATTTTTTCAGTAAGCTTTTTGGAAGCAAATCAGAACGAGACGTTAAAGGGATTTTGCCAATAGTTGAGAAAGTGAAGGCTGCTTATGCCAAGCTTGACCAGTTAAGTAACGATGAGCTTAGGGCCAAAACCATAGAATTTAAAGAAACCATTGCTGCCGGCCTTGCAGGTATCGACGGCGAAATACAGGCCATTAAAACCCGTACCGAAACCGAACTGGAAATGGAGGTAAGCGAAAAAGTTGCCTTGTACACTCAGTTAGATAAGCTGGAGAAAGACCGCAATAAAGAACTTGAAGATATTTTAGCGAATATTTTACCCGAGGCTTTTGCCGTGGTAAAAGAAACCTCGCGCAGGTTTGCCGAAAACAAAACGATTGAGGTTACTGCCACAACGTTTGATCGCGAACTGGCTGCCAAAAAGAGCAACGTACTCATAAAAGGTGATAAAGCTGTCCATCATAACACCTGGCTTGCTGCGGGCAACGAGGTTACATGGAACATGGTACATTATGATGTGCAACTGATTGGTGGTATTGTATTACACCAGGGTAAAATATCTGAGATGGCAACAGGTGAGGGTAAAACTTTGGTAGCCACGCTGCCTGCTTACCTTAACGCACTTGCCGGACAGGGCGTACACATAGTAACCGTAAATGATTACCTGGCACGACGCGATAGCGAGTGGATGGGTCCGTTGTACGAGTTCCACGGTTTGGCGGTTGATTGCATTGATAAACACGAGCCAAACTCTGAAGAGCGCCGCAAAGCCTACTTAGCTGATATCACCTTTGGTACCAACAACGAATTTGGGTTTGACTACCTGCGTGACAATATGACACGCAGCCCTGAAGAATTGGTACAGCGCAAACTGCACTATGCCATGGTAGATGAGGTCGATTCGGTATTGATCGATGACGCGCGTACACCGCTAATAATCTCAGGCCCTATCCCTCGTGGTGACGAGCATGAGTTTTATGAGTTGAAACCACGTATAGAACGTTTGGTTAACGCGCAAAAAACTTACGTTAACACCGTATTGAACGAAGCCAAGAAAGCCATTAACGATGGTAATACCGGTATTGAAGATGGCGGTTTAGCGTTATTGCGCGCACACCGTGCATTACCAAAAAGCAAAGCATTAATAAAATTTCTGAGCGAGGGCGGAAACCGTACTGTTCTGCAAAAAACGGAGAACCACTATATGCAGGACCAGGGCAAAGAAATGCCAAGAGTAGATTCTGAGTTGTTCTTCATTATTGATGAGAAAAGTAATTCGGTAGAGCTTTCTGAAAAAGGTATCGAGCTGATCACTGCATCGGGCGAAGATCCTCACTTCTTTGTGATGCCTGATGTTGGTACCGAGATCGCAAACATCGAAAAATCTGATGCCCCGGCAGAAGAGAAGATAGCGAAGAAAGACGAGCTGATGCGCGATTTCTCTATAAAATCAGAACGGATCCACTCGGTTAACCAATTGCTTAAAGCTTATACCTTATTTGAAAAAGATACCGAGTATATCCTTGATGATGGTAAAGTGAAAATTGTTGATGAGCAAACCGGCCGTGTATTGGATGGCCGCCGTTACTCTGATGGTTTACACCAGGCTATCGAAGCTAAAGAAAATGTTAAGGTAGAGGATGCTACACAAACCTTTGCTACCGTAACGCTGCAAAACTACTTTAGAATGTACCATAAACTTTGTGGTATGACGGGTACTGCTGTTACCGAAGCGGGTGAATTTTGGCAGATCTATAAACTGGATGTGGTAGAGATACCAACAAATACGCCAACCAGCCGTGCAGATATGCAGGACCTGGTTTACCGTACCATCCGCGAAAAATATAATGCCGTTGCAGATGAAATTGTAAAACTTACACAGGCCGGTCGCCCGGTACTGGTGGGTACAACATCGGTAGAGATCTCGGAGTTATTGAGCCGTATGCTTAAGCTACGAGGCATCAAACACAACGTACTGAATGCTAAGATGCACCAGAAGGAGGCGGATATTGTTGCCGAAGCTGGTCAGACAAGTACCGTTACCATTGCTACCAACATGGCAGGCCGTGGTACGGATATAAAGTTAGGCCCGAATGTAAAAGAGGCTGGTGGTTTAGCCATTGTAGGTACCGAACGCCACGAAAGCCGCCGTGTAGACAGGCAGTTGCGTGGCCGTGCAGGCCGCCAGGGCGACCCGGGTTCTTCCCAGTTCTTTGTATCGTTAGAAGATAACCTGATGCGTTTATTCGGATCAGAGCGTATCTCTAACCTTATGGTGCGTATGGGTATCGAAGAGGGTGAGGTTATCCAGCACTCTATGATCTCAAAATCTATTGAGCGTGCTCAAAAGAAAGTAGAAGAGAACAATTTTGGGATCCGTAAGCGTTTGCTGGAGTATGATGATGTGATGAACTCTCAGCGCACCGTTATTTATGCTAAACGTAAAAACGCATTATTTGGCGAACGCCTTGATGTAGATTTGAGCAACACCATTTTCGATGTAATTGAAGATGTGGTTACCGAATACAAGGAGGGAAACAATTACGAAGGATTCCAGATGGAAGTAATCCGTTTGTTCTCGGTAGATACTCAGGTAAATTCTGAAGAGTTTAGCGCTACATCTCTTGCTAACCTGGTAGAAAGCACATTTATTGAAGTAACCGACTTTTACAAACGTAAAGCAGAGGCTATTGCCCAACAGGCTTACCCGGTTATAAAAGATGTTTACGATACCCGCGGCCAATATGTGGAAAATATCGTGGTACCTTTCTCTGATGGGATCCACGGTTTACAGGTATCTGTACCGCTTAAAAAAGCGGTGGAGAACAAAGGTTTAGAGGTGTTTAAATCGTTTGAGAAAAACGTTACGCTTTACCTTATCGATGATGCCTGGAAAGAACACTTGCGCGAAATGGATGAGTTGAAGCAATCGGTACAAAACGCGGTTTACGAACAAAAAGACCCGTTATTGGTTTACAAGTTCGAGGCTTTTGAATTGTTCCGCCAGATGTTATCAAACGTAAATAAAGAGCTGGTTAGCTTCTTGTTTAGAGGAGGTATCCCGGTTCAGCAAGAGCCTGAGGAGGTGCGCGAGGCAAAACCTCAGCCCAAACTCGACCTGAAAAATATGCGTACTTCAAAACCGGAACTGGTAAGCGAAGCTAACGGCATGCCGATGGACGATACCCGCGAGATACAAAAACCAACCCCGGTAAAGGTTGAGCAAAAAATAGGCAGGAATGACCCATGCCCATGTGGTAGCGGCAAAAAATACAAAAGCTGCCACGGCCAGGGGATGAATTAAGAATCTCACCCAACCCTCTCCTGAATGAAAGGGCTAAAAATAATCCACGCGTCCATTGCGAGATACGAAGCAATCCCCGATCTACAGAGCTGCTCTGTATAGCAAAAAGATTGCTTCGTGCCTCGCAATGACGGTTAAAAGGAAATCTAAAATGAAAAAAGCAATGTTTGATTATAAAGCTCCGGTAAGCCTCATCAAATATTGCTTTTTTTTTATGCTGATAATGTGCTCATTCGGGGCATCGGCGCAAACCCGCGGCAAAGTACAAGTAGTGGCACCGCCATTGTTTGATACGCTATTAGCCAAACGCGCTACGCTTAATAAAGGACGCGGCGGGGGCTCGGCGGGTTACTCATCATATGGTTACCGTGTACAGATATATAGCGGCAGCAACCGTGGTGCGGCATTCAACGCCCAGGCAAAGTTCAATATGGAATTCCCGGAAATGCGCACCTATATTGTGTACAAAGAGCCAAACTTTAAAGTACGTGCCGGCGATTTTCGTTCGCGTATCGAGGCCGAGCGGTTGAAGGAGCAATTGAAGCCCTGGTTCCCGGCAATGTTTATCATCTCAGAAAAAATCAATCCACCCAAAACGGTTATCACTAATGATTAAGGAAAAAATACAGCAAATAGCAAAAGATATTTTTAATGATGTAGTGGCTAACCGTAGGCATTTGCACTCGCATCCCGAACTTTCTTTCCACGAGGTAGAAACATCGGTGTTTGTGGCAAATAAGCTGGAAGAGCTTGGGTTGGAATACAGTAAAATGGCCGATACAGGTTTAGTAGCCCTTGTAAAAGGCGATAAACCGTCCGATCAGGTAGTGGCCCTACGTGCCGATATGGACGCGCTGCCGATACTGGAGGCAAATGATGTGCCGTACAAATCGCAAAACCCGGGTGTGATGCACGCATGTGGGCATGATGTGCATACTTCGTCATTACTTGGTGTCGCTAAGATCTTAACCGATCTTAAAAGCGAGTTTGGCGGTACGGTAAAACTGATCTTTCAACCTGCAGAAGAAAAGTTGCCGGGTGGAGCCAGCCTGATGATACAGGAAGGCGTATTAGAGAACCCTAAACCACAGGCCGTGATAGGCCAGCATGTGATGCCGCTGATAGACGCCGGTAAAGTAGGTTTCCGCGCAGGCAAGTATATGGCGTCAACCGATGAACTTTATGTTACCGTGAGGGGCAAGGGCGGGCATGGTGCGCAACCGCAGCAGAATGTAGACCCGGTTGTGATCACGGCGCACATCATCGCCGCGTTGCAGACCATCATAAGCCGCTCTGCCGATCCTAAAAGCCCATCGGTTTTATCCTTTGGAAAAGTGATCGCCAACGGTGCTACCAATGTAATTCCAAATGAAGTTTATTTGGAAGGAACTTTCCGTACGATGGACGAAAAATGGCGTTCTGAGGCTCATATCAAGATCAAAAAAATGGCTGAAGGTATTGCCGAAAGCATGGGTGGTACCTGCGAGTTCAATATTATGAGGGGCTACCCGTTCCTGATCAACGAGGAAAAGCTGACAGCGGCAACCCGGGCAAATGCCGAGGATTATTTGGGTAAAGAGAACGTGCTTGATCTGGATATTTGGATGGCGGCAGAGGATTTTGCTTATTACTCACAGGTGGCAGATTCTTGCTTTTATCGCCTGGGTACACGTAACGAAAGCCGCGGAATTACATCATCAGTACATACCCCAACGTTTGACGTAGAAGAAAGTGCACTGGAACAAAGCGTTGGCCTTATGGCTTACCTTGCCGTAAAACAGTTAGGGAATTAATTTAAAAGTTAATGGTTCATAAATAATAGCCGCGCTTAATTACCATGAACAAAAAGTTACTTATAGCATTCTGCTTTTTACTTTCTGCCTTTGTCTCCAAAGCGCAGCAGATCCCTCGTTTTAATCCTGATACCATCCTTACCATCACCATCGATACCGCAGTTGCCAATATCCGGTCGCATAGGTTAAACGCGCAGGATTTTATTGATGCGGTAATGAACGATACCAGTTTTTACAAGGCTTTCCAAAACATGAAAAGTTATGCCTTTACTGCCGAGAACCGCATTTACACCTACGATAAGAAGAATAAGGTTGATGGCAAGATCTACCGGCGGTTACTGCATAGTAACAATGGCGGCAAACATAAAATTGAGTACACTACGAAGCACGACAGCGGCAATGTTGTAAAGAAAAACGGTAAGTACCAGTTGTACACCGTAGAGATGTTCGACTATATTTTTATGAACGCCTACAACTCGGATTTTGTGAAGGGCGAAGGTACATCTGCAGAAAACAAAGGTAAAAATGAAGGATACAAAGCCAAATTGAAAACCCTGATATTTACACCGGGCAGAAAAGTGCCGGGCATCCCTTTCATCAGCGGCAAAACAGAGATCTTCGGGCCGGAGTTACGCCAGTTTTACAGTTATGAGTTCGCACGCGGTAAATACCTGGATAGCATCCCTGTTTATCGGTTTAAAGTAAAACGCAAGCCCAGTACAAGCCCGGATGATGTGATGATACAGGAGATGACCACAATTTTCGATGTAAACAATTTTGAGATACTCGGCCGCTATATCGATATGAAATACAGCAATATGCTGTTTGATTTTAATGTGCAAATGAATATCGAACTAAATAAATTTAACGACGAGCTATTACCCATCAAAATCAGCTATCAAGGCAACTGGGATATCCCATTCCACAAGGAGGAACGCGCCAGCTTTTTAATTGTGCATAAGGATTATAAGAAGGAATGATCCTCATTAATTAACCTTCATTCCGAACTTGTTTCGGGATCTCTCAGGACAGTTATACAGTAACCCTTGCGTGTGGGATGCTGAAACAAGTTCGGCATGACGGCTAACTTTTCTCGGCTATTTCTTTTATAACAAGGTTACGTTTCACCAGTAATGCGGTCACATACCTTTTAAGGAATAACCAGTTTGCCAGTTTCCCTAATATTCCTAACGGTGATTCAAAAATAAACACATCCTGCATAATGGTTCTTGTGCCATCGTGACTAAAGTAATGTTCATGTCTGAAACTTTTAAAAGCACCGCTTACCATTTCATCCGCAAAGAAAACCGGGGCGTTAAAGTCTGTGACCTTTGATGTAAGGTTTTGCCAGATACCAAAATGCTTAGCCCGCCATGTAACGGTTTCGCCAAAGCCAATTAACCCACTCGTACGGCCAGCAATTGCCCGCTCGCCGGTATGTGCTGTTGATGCAACATGTACATCAATGTCCCGCGAAATGTCAAAGCATTTTTCGAGTGGAGCATTGATAAATGTAGTTAATACTATTTTCGACATATCTACAAGTTAAGCCATGAAGTAAAGTTCGGCATCGCACATAGTCCTGAAAGAAACAAAAACGCCAATCATAAAAATAACCGGCGTAATCATAAAGATCTTTTAAAAGCAGTCTAAAATTCAGCGTTCTTAGGAAACCTTGGGAATGGGATCACATCGCGGATGTTGCCCATGCCGGTAACAAATAGCACCAATCGTTCGAAGCCTAAACCAAAGCCTGCGTGCGGGCAACCACCGTAACGGCGGGTATCAAGGTACCACCAAAGTTCGTCTTTAGGGATACCTATCTCGTCCATTCGTTGCTCCAACCTGTCAAGACGTTCCTCGCGCTGCGAACCACCTACAATTTCTCCTATACCCGGGAACAGGATATCCATAGCGGCAACAGTTTTGCCATCGTCGTTTTGCCGCATGTAAAACGATTTTATCTCTTTAGGATAATCCGTCAGGATCACCGGTTTTTTAAAGTGTTTCTCAACCAGGTAACGCTCGTGTTCCGATTGTAGGTCGGTGCCCCAGCCTTCTATTGGGTATTGGAATTTCTTCTTTTTGTTTGGAGTAGATTCTTTCAGGATTTCGATAGCCTGGGTGTAGGTCAAGCGCTCAAAATCGTTATCTAAACAAAACTGAAGTTTCTCTAACAAAGTAAGGTCAGAGCGTTCGTTTTGTGGTTTTTGTTTCTCCTCGTCCTGCAGGCGCTGGGTTAAAAATTCGATGTCTTCCTTGTTTTTATCAAGCGCGTAGCGGATAACATATTTTAACAGTTCCTCGGCCAGGTCTGCATTGTCTTTAAGATCATAGAAAGCCATTTCGGGTTCTATCATCCAAAACTCGGCCAGGTGGCGGGTAGTATTTGAGTTTTCGGCACGGAAGGTAGGGCCAAAGGTATAAATATCACTCAGTGCCATTGCACCAAGTTCGCCCTCCAACTGACCGGACACGGTAAGGTTGGTAGATTTACCAAAGAAATCTTGCTTGTAATCTACCTCGCCCGTATCGGTACGTGGTACGTTGGCCAGATCAAAGTTGGTAACATGGAAGGCCTCGCCGGCGCCTTCAGCGTCAGACTGCGTAATAACGGGTGTGTGCAGGTAAACAAAACCACGCTCTTGGAAAAAGGTATGTATAGCGTATGATAGCGTGTTACGCACCCTAAAAATAGCACCAAATGTACTGGTACGAAAACGTAGGTGCGCAATTTCCCGTAAAAATTCAAGACTATGTTTTTTTGGTTGAAGCGGGTATTTCTCCGGGTCGCTGTCGCCTAATATTTCGATGCTTGTTGCCTTAACGTCAACGCTTTGCCCTTTACCTAACGATGCTACCAGCCTGCCGCTAACGCTAAGCGCAGCGCCGGTGGTAATACGCTTTAATGTGGCAGGGTCGGTGTTTTCAAAATCAACAACAATTTGCAGGTTGCTATTGGTAGAGCCATCATTTAAAGCAATAAACTGATTGTTACGGAAGGTACGCACCCATCCTTTAACAGTTACATCAATATCGGTTTTACCGCTTTCAAGCAGTGCTTTAATTTTTGTACGAGAGCTCATATAAAATAGTATATGCGGCAAAAATACAATTATTTGCTAAACCTGTAAGCAGTAAAACCGTACTTAAATGGATATAACTTAGTTACGTGGCAGATAGATCAGGAAGTTGCCTTTGGTAAATTTAACACTATCCGCATAAATGCTTGAGGTAACCGGAAACTTGCGTTTAAATTTCAAAGTAAATGTACCCGCAATTACATGTTGGGTCGAATCAACATCGGTAACTATTAATGAACTACCGCCAGCAACACCTGCTTTGTAACGGCTTACGGTGTCCTTGCCAATTAATTGATAATAGCGGGCCTGGTTACCGGTTAAAGCATACGTGCCTTTGCCGGTGTATTTAATGTGCATTTTGATGCCTGCATCCCTGCCAAGGCCCAAAACAGAAATGGAATCGGTACCAACTTTTGCGCTGTAAGGTTCTGCATAAACAGATAAGCCATTTTTTTCGGCAACAAAATATTGTTGGTAAGAAGTGCGGCAGCAATTGTCGTCGTTTTTCAAACAAGATGAAAGGAGTAGGGCGAAGAATCCCAGGGCGATAAAAGTAAACTTTTTCATGATCAATCTTTTTAATGTGTTAGTTTATACTTTACGTTAAAAAAGTTGCGTGTGATACAATGTGTGTGAATTTTTTGTATGAAGCGGAATTAATGTATTTTCAGAATCGAATGGATAGCATTATGTTAATTAAATAATTCTGTAAATTCTGATTCAGACAACCTAAGTTTGCAGCTCAATAAAATTTAATTTGAAACCGAAACTTAGCCTGGTTATTGGCATTGTATGTATCTCTTTTTCGCCAATATTTGTAAAGCTGGCGGCCTCACCAGCCATTACATCGGGCTTTTACAGGATTTTTATCGCATGGCTGTTCCTGCTTCCTTATTGCGTTTTAAAAGGCAAATTAAAAACAACTCGCAGGGCGCTTGTTATCACCATTATTGGCGGTGTTGTTTTTGGGGCAGATATTGCCATGTGGAATATTTCGCTGTTAAAGATCAGCGCTACCATATCAACCTTGTTGGCTAATCTTGCCCCGGTTTGGGTAGGGTTGATGAGTTATCTGCTATTTAAACATAAAGCGGGCAAGCTGTTTTGGGTGGGCACTTTTGTAGCGATAATTGGGATGGTGATATTGGTCGGCTACGAGAATGTGATACACCTGGAATTTAGTCCGGGGATATTATACGCCGTGGCTGCAAGCATACTTTATGCCGCTTATCTCATGATAACCAAGGGCGTCATCAAACACATAGACACCTTTACTTTTATGTTTTACAACATGCTGGGGGCAGCGGTGTTTCTACTGGCAGTTGCACTTACCCGCGGCGACGCGTTAACCGGATTTGATACTGCAACCTGGGGTTGTTTCCTGGGGATGGGCGCTCTTTGCCAATTGATAGGATGGCTTACCATCAATCACTCGTTACGTTATCTCGAATCTACGCGTGTAGCCATAGCTTTGTTAGGGCAAACAGTTATCGCCGGGTTTTTAGCCATAGGCCTTTTGGGGGAAACTCTGCACCTTAAAGAGATAATCGGGGGTGCGATAGTTTTGATTGGAATAGCAGTTTCTTTTTTGAAATCCAAAAACGCTGTACTCATCCCAAAGGGAACTGATTAATTACTTAGTTAACCAACCATTATCGCCCATCCAGGTCTTGGCCCAATTGAACCACAGCCCTTTGCTTTTTGAATTTACCAGGCCAAAACCATGACCACCGGATGGAAACAGGTGCATCTCGGCTTTTACCTTGTTTTTAAGCAAAGCTTCGTACATCAGTAAGGCATTCTCTACGGGCACAACGTCATCATCTTCGGCATGTACTATGAATGTTGGCGGGGTGCTGGCTGTAACTTGCTTATCGTTAGAGTATAGATCGGCCTGTTGCTGTGTTGCATTTTTGCCTATCAAATTCTCGCGAGAACCAACGTGGGCCTTCTCACCAAAAGATATCACGGGGTATATCAGCATCATAAAATCCGGGCGAACGCTGATGTTGTTTGGGTTATCAATAACCACTTTATCAAAGTGCGTCCCCTCGGTCGACGCCAGATGCCCGCCTGCCGAAAAGCCTATAATTCCTATCCTGTTTGGGTTAATGCCCCATTTGGCAGCATCCTGCCTAACTATTTGTATGGCACGTTGGGCATCTTGTAACGGGCCTATGGTTTTATCAACCATGATGCTATCGCTGGGTAAACGGTATTTTAATACAAATGCAGTTACGCCAATCTTATTAAATTCTCTGGCTATATCTATTCCTTCATGTCCAGAGGCGAGGCCTGCATAGGCACCGCCGGGGCATATTATTACGGCTGTACCATTTGCCGTGCCTTTGGCAGGCAGGTAGGGCGTAATAGTAGGATTTGTTACTTTAAAAAGCCATAATTTATCATTTTTTTCAGCATAAGTAGCGGGTGCTGCCTTACTGTTAGGTACGCCCTTTGGATATAGCAGCATCGGTTTTTGTTCCTGGCTAAAGGCAAGGGTTGTAGTAGCAGTCAATATTAACACGGTTAAAATACGCTTCATCATAAAAAGTAGCATTGGTAAGGGCAAGGTACAATTTATGGCAACAAAAAACGACGCTGTGGTGTGCAGCATCATTTTTTGTATTTTATCAAAAAGCCGGACTTTAATTCTTCGGCCCGCCAAATTCCATCAGGTACGATTTTAAAAACTCGTTTAGGTCGCCATCTAACACGGCAGCGGCGTTAGAGGTTTCATGATCTGTACGGAGGTCTTTAACCAGTTTGTATGGGTGCAATACATAGTTACGGATCTGCGAACCCCATTCTATCTTTTTCTTGTTCCCCTCAACCGCGCTTGATGCCTCGGCACGCTTGCGCATCTCGGCTTCATATAGCTGCGATTTAAGCAGGCGGATAGCATTTTCTTTATTTTGTAATTGAGAGCGTGACTCCTGATTTTTAATGATAATGCCCGATGGCTTGTGGTATAAACGTACGGCAGTTTCTACCTTATTTACGTTTTGGCCACCCGCACCACCCGCGCGGAAAGTCTCAAACTCGATATCGGCGTCTTTCACCTCAATATCTATGGTGTCATCTACCAACGGATAAACATATACTGAAGCAAATGAGGTATGGCGCTTAGCGTTAGAATCGAATGGTGAAATGCGCACCAAACGGTGGACGCCATTTTCGCCTTTCAGGTAACCATAAGCAAATTCACCTTCTATTTGCAGCGTAACCGTTTTTACACCGGCCACGTCACCTTCCTGGTAATCCTGCTCAGACACTTTGTGCCCGTTCTTTTCGGCCCACATAATGTACATGCGCATCAGCATGGCGGCCCAGTCGCAGCTTTCAGTGCCCCCGGCGCCCGCTGTAATTTGAAGTACGGCATTAAACTGGTCTTCCTCGGCGCTAAGCATGTTCTTAAATTCAAGTTCTTCGACCACGGACACAGCCTGCTCGTATTGCTCGTTCATTTCTGCTTCGGTAGCATCGCCACTCTGCATAAATTCAAACAACACGTTTGTATCGTCTATTACCGAAACCACTTTCTGGAAAGCGTCGGTCCATACTTTTTTTGCTTTGATGGATGCCAGAACTTTCTCGGCATCTTTAGGATGATCCCAAAAGTTTGGGCCTATGGTTATATCCTGTTCCTTTTGCATGGCATCGAGTTTGGTATCGATGTCAAAGATGCCTCCTCAGGGAAGATGCTCTATCCCTTAAATCCTGCATATTCTCTTTTGTCATAATGGCAAATATATAAAATTGCGGTTAGGCCAAATAAAAAAGGCCTACAATTAATTGCAGGCCCCGTAGTAAAAATATTTTTTCTTACGCGATGCGCATCTGGTTTAACAACACACCCATATCGGCAACGTTACCGTTTACTTTAGACAGGATGGTGCTAAGCGCAAACTCTTTATTCTGTTCGCCTTTCGATTGTTCCATTAACTGGTGCATTACCGGTGGGATTAATTCGTCGGCAATTTTCATAGCCTCGGCCATGCCTATGTTATAAAAATTGTTCAGCTTATTAGCAAACCTATTAGCCACGCTATGGATAAGCGGGTTATCATATATCGCCGAAAACTGGAAGTATTTTACCAGGTCCTTTAATTTGCCCGTATCCATCTGGTTTTTCAATACCTCAATGATAGAGCTTGACGCCTCATTAATTACCGCCTCGCGGTGTTCTGCAGGCACTACCGGGTTGTTCATAACAGCCGTATCGGCATTGTTTTTTACGAGCAAAAAAAGTTTTTCAAACATGGCAATATTTGTTTAAAAGGCAGATTAAGAAAATGATGAAAAATAATTGGTTTATTTACCAACACCACAAATATATTAAATATTTATTTTCACTTTCTAAAAATTATCAAACATTTGTTATTGAAATGACAATTTGTTAGTGTAAAACAAACACTATCCCCGGTGTGTTAAAATAACACTTAACTGTCCTTTTTTCACTTTTAATATCAGGCTCAGTTTTAACTTGTTACTTTTACAAAAAACATCACAACTATGCTGCCAAATATTGATTTTACGAGTACCCAATCGTATAAATACTTAACAGATCACTACATTGATATCGTATCAAAAAGTTTGAAGGAATTATTTGAAACTGATAATCAGCGATTTGAAAAATTCTCGCTTCGGTTTGAGGATATTTTGGTGGATTACTCCAAGAACCGTATTGATGATGAAACACTTGCGTTACTTACCCAATTAGCACGCGAGTGTGGTGTAAACAAGGCAATTGAAGCTATGTATTCTGGTGAAGCTATAAATGTTACCGAAGGACGCCCGGTTTTGCATATCGCTTTGCGTAACCGCAGCAACACCCCAATTTTAGTTGATGGTAGAGATGTAATGCCCGATGTTAACGGCGTATTAGATCACATGAAAGAGTTTAGCGAGGCCATCATCAGCGGCGCGTGGACCGGTTATACAGGTAAGGCTATTACCGATGTTGTAAACATCGGCATCGGCGGCTCGGACTTAGGCCCGGTAATGGTTACAGAAGCGTTAAAGGCATACAAGAACCACCTTACCATGCACTTTGTATCAAATGTAGATGGTACACATATAGTTGAAACTTTAAAAGAGGTTGACCCGGAAACTACGCTGTTCCTGATCGCTTCTAAAACATTTACCACGCAAGAAACCATGGGTAACGCCCACAGCGCCCGCGATTGGTTCATTAAAAACGGCGGTAAGGACGAAGATGTAGCCAAACACTTTGCAGCATTATCTACCAATAGCGAAGGCGTTGCGAAATTTGGTATCGATACCAAAAACATGTTCGAGTTTTGGGATTGGGTTGGCGGCCGTTACTCGCTTTGGAGCGCGATAGGTTTATCTATCTCATTAAGCATTGGCTTTGATAATTTTGCCGAATTGCTTGATGGCGCGCATGCAATGGATAATCATTTCAAAGATGCCCCGCTTGAGCAAAACCTGCCTGCTATTTTGGCATTGATAGGTATTTGGCATAATAACTTTTTTGAGGCTGAAACCCAGGCCATTTTACCTTACGACCAATACATGCACCGCTTTGCTGCTTACTTCCAGCAAGGGGATATGGAAAGCAACGGTAAACATGTAGACCGTAACGGCAAGCACGTAGACTATCAAACTGGCCCCGTTATTTGGGGAGAGCCGGGTACAAACGGGCAGCACGCGTTTTACCAACTGATACACCAGGGGACAAAATTGATCCCGTGTGATTTTATAGCACCTGCGCAATCTCACAATCCGCTTGGCGAGCACCACAATATGCTGCTCTCGAATTTCTTCGCTCAAACCGAGGCTCTAATGAACGGTAAAACCGAAGAAGTGGTAATTGACGAATTGAAGAAGGCCGGAAAAAACGAAGAAGAGATCAAAAAAATTGCACCGTTTAAAGTTTTTGAAGGCAACCGCCCAACCAACTCTATCCTTGTTAAAAAAATAACACCGCATACGTTGGGCAGTCTGATCGCCATGTACGAGCATAAAATATTTGTACAAGGCATCATCTGGAATATTTACAGTTTCGACCAATGGGGTGTTGAACTGGGCAAGCAACTGGCCGGAAAGATTTTACCTGAGTTAAAAGATGATGCAGAAGTTAACACACACGATTCATCAACCAACGGTTTGATCAATCAGTACAAAGCCTGGAGGTAATCGGTCTGCAGTTTTAAGTTTGCAGTAAGTAGCTCTATTTAATTTGTCATGCTGAACTTAGTGAAGCATCTAATCGCCGATATACATATCGTAAATTAGGTTCTTCGGTATAACTCAGCGTGGCATTTTTTGGTTATTGCGGCCGCTGATCGTTTTGGTCGTACGGGTTTTTGGGATGAAATGCCTCATCGGGTAGGTGTGCATATTTAGGGTTTTTGCCATATTCGTTTGGCCATGGTTTGCCTTCTTCTAAGAGAAGCCAAAACGTATAAAAAGGAACAAGTTGCCACCAGCCGCTGTTGTCCAGATCATGACAACGTTTGGCGCCCTGTGCCCAACGGAACCAAATTAGAGGAATAAACATAAGCAAATAAGAATTTGAACTGTTGTGATGCCTCAATTGTGAACTAATAAAAAAGATGCCACCGATAAAAACCAATATACTTAGGCCATATTCGGTGCGGGAAATGCGGCCATCGAAAGAAAAGGAATCGTTGAACATAATGGTGGTTTAGGTATGCTAATATAAGTAATTTCTTCTATTAAGCTTGCCTTACGTTATAACACATCAAAACCACTCCACTACCAAACACCTTAGTTTTATAAGGGTGCATAGTTAACCTGCTTTTAAACAATGGCCGGCCATTGTTTAAAAGCAGGGGATAGATCCATATCAGGTATTCATCTACGAGGTTTAGCTTAATAAGCTGTGTAACAAGTTTGCCACTACCATATACTACTATATCCTTCCCCGGCAGCGTTTTTAACTCCCTGATTTCTTTACCAATAGGGCGGTTGGCCAATCGGGCATTTTGCCAGTTTACGATTTTAAGCGTTTTAGAGAATATCACCTTTTCATACCTATTCATCATATCTGCAAAATCTACAATCTCACGCGGGGCAGAAATATTTGATTGCTGTGCCTGCCAGTAAGGTGCCATGCACTGATATGTGTTGCGGCCAATCAACAAAGTATCAGCATTGCCAAGTTGCCTGGTTATGATCTTCGCCATTTCGTCATCCCAATATGGCTCATGCCAGTCTAACTCGCCATGCGAGCCTGCCATAAAACCGTTAAGGGTTATATTCATCGATACCACTAACCTGCGCATGGTTTACGCGGGGGTGTAGCAAAGTACAGTAATACCGCATTCAAACGGGGTGGCTTTAACTAAATTAAGCGGCAGATTAGCTTCTAACGCGCCGTAAATGGTTTTGCCTTTGCCAATGGCAACAGGGTTAACAAAAATGTGATACTCGTCTATCAGGTTGTGTTTTATGAGTGCCGCTCCAAATGTTGCACCGCCATAAGCCACAATATCCCCGCCGGTTTGTGCCTTTAGTTTATTTATCTCTTCGGTTAGGTCGCCGGTGGCAAGGGTTGTGTTCTCCCATGGGCTTTCGACCAGGGTTTTGGTGAAAACTACCTTAGGGTCGTTAACCATTTTGTGGGTAAATCTATCTGCAGATGGGTCGGCGGAGCGTTCTTTCCAAACCGGGATAAAACCTTCGGCCAGTACACGGCCAAGTATAATGGTGTCTATCGGTTCGGTTATTTCCTGTACATATTCTTTTAGTTTATCATCCCAGTTCCAGGTCATCCAGTCCATTTCGTTATTTGGGCCTGCCACAAAGCCATCAAGGCTCACCTGCATCTGTAATTTTAGCTTTCTCATTTGTTGTTTTGTCTTGATGATACAAATGTACCGTAGATGGTTTTATAAGGTAAGGTGCAAAAAGGACTAATCAGGGGTTGTTTACGACTTTCTACTTCACTACATTTACTTCTGATAAACCAATTCATCGCCAAAATGAGACATGTATCTATCCTGATAACCAACGAGGCCGTATTAGCCAGCATTGCAGACCCGCGCATCATGTTTACCGGCGTTAACGACTTTTTGGCTGCAGCCGGCAAGCCACCAATGTTTAATGTGCAGTTGGTTGGGTTAGAAAAAGAGGTGCGCTTGCATGGCGGTTTGTTTTCGGTACATACAGATGCGGTGATAGGCGAGGTTAAGAAAACCGACTTAATCATCATCCCTGCTTTTGGCGGGGATATGGCTACTGCTATAAAAAGTAACGAGGAGTTTATCCCATGGATAATTGACCAACAGTATAAAGGTGCCGAAGTTGCCAGCCTTTGCGTAGGCGCGTTCCTGTTGGCAGCAACGGGCCTGCTCGATGGTAAAGAGGCATCGAGCCATTGGCGCTTTGCAGAAGAGTTTAGGAAGATGTTCCCGAAGGTAACTTTGGTTGACGACCGTATAGTTACCGAGCAAAACGGCCTGTACAGTAGTGGTGGCGCAACATCCTACTGGAACCTGCTTTTATATTTGGTTGAGAAATACGCCGGGCGCGATATGTCTATAATGGCAGCCAAGATGTTTGCATTAGAGATAGACAGGAAGAGCCAGTCGCCGTTTATTATGTTTAACGGGCAAAAAGCCCACGAGGACGAGTCGATCAAGAAAGCACAGGAGTTTATAGAAGCCAACATAACCGAAAAGATCTCGGTAGAAGAACTGGCAATGAAGTACGCCATTGGCAAACGCCATTTTGAGCGCCGCTTTAAAAAAGCGACCAACAACAGCCCGCTGGAGTACATTCAACGTGTTAAGATAGAAGCCGCCAAAAAGCACCTGGAAAGCAGCCGGATGAATGTTAATGAAGTAATGTATGATGTGGGCTACTCGGATACCAAGGCTTTCCGAACCGTGTTTAAAAAGATAACCGGCCTATCGCCGGTGGAGTACAAGAATAAGTATAATAAGGCGAGTTAGTGTTCACGTTCACGGCCGTGAACAGGGGTTAATATTTATAATTCGCTGATAATTAAACATTTGAATATTTGTTGCACCTGACAAAACAATGTCACCATTATTTTCCTTAAAGCGTATCGCTTGTCCTCGTAGATGGTTGTATCGCTATTGCAATGATCTAATAACTATCAGGAAAGCAGCGAACATCGCGGCTTTCTTGATTACTTCTTCACAAACTTTACCTGGAATAATTTATTCCATTTTTTACCGGTTACGAAAATGCGCCCTGCGGCTTTATCGTAAGCAATGCCGTTTAAGACATCGGCATGGAGGTTACGGTTCAAATACAGGTCGGTCATATCAATTTTTTGTAGTACAGCACCTGTTTTAGGGTCTATCACTAAGATGTTATCAGTATTCCAAACATTCGCGTAGATTTTTCCATCAATATATTCAAGCTCGTTAATTTCATTAACTGCACCTTTATCATCATAAACGTCAACAAATCCCTTTTGCTGATAGGTGTTTTTATCCAGGAACCATATACGGTTGGTGCTATCGTCCATATAAATTTTATTAGCGTCATGCGTCATACCCCAGCCTTCAACGCCTACGTTATTATCAAACTTGCTAAGTAGGGTTAGCGTTTTTTTGTCGTACACAAAGCCTATTTTTTCGGTGTAGGTAAGCTGGACAATTTTGTCACCAATAACGGCTATCCCTTCGGCAAAGATCTTAGGATCGATATTTACTACTTTAAGTATCTTGCCGGTAGTTAGATCAACCTTACGCAGGCTCGACTGACCATTTCCTTCTGCCACGCGCCCGCCATCGCTTTCATACATAACGCCGTCCTGGTACTCTAATCCCTCTGTAAAAGATGCAGTATCATGTGGGAAAACCTTCTCTACAATAAAGCCTAATTGCTCCGGCGCTTTGGCAGCCAACAGGTTGATGTTGGTTGTCAGGTCCTGGCTTTGCCCGGCCTGGTAAACTTTTGCGGTTATTACCCTTGCGCCAAGTGCAAGGCTATCGGTTTTAACATTTACTGCCGATGAATCTTTAGCCGTGCCAACGCGTGTACTGTCGAGCAAATAAACAACTGAATCTATTTTAATATCAGCAGGATAGCCAATTTTCAGGGCAATTTGTTCACCTGCTTTGTAGTTGCTGCCCGCATCGGGGCTGATGGTAAAGTCAACTTGTTTTGGGTTATCCTTACAGCTGTAGGCCAGTAGGGCTATAATGGCGAAAAGTGCTATGCGTTTATTCATCTTAAATGGCAGAAGGCCAAAAGGCATCTTCAATATGTTTTAATGTGTGGTTACTATTACGGTCAAACAGGATAGATATTATATCAAACCTCACTTCTCCCTGGTGATCCATCAAATATATGTACTCGTCGGCAGCTTCTACCAGTAAACGCTGTTTACGGGCGTCAACAAAATCTTCGGGTTCGCCAAAAGCATTGCCGGTGCGCGTTTTAACTTCGGTAAATATAATAATCCCGGCTTTATAGGCAATCAGGTCTATCTCGGCTTTGCCGAAAACCCAATTCTCATCCATTATCTCGTAGCCATTGGCTTCCATATGTGCCTTAGCCATTGCTTCGCCTTTTTGGCCGAGATCGTTGTGGGATGCCATTAATTTTGATTAGGAAGGTTAAAGTTCATTGCCATATATATTATTAGGAAAATGAATAACATAAATACGCTCGAACTGCCAACCAATATCCCCCATCTTAAATCTACTTTTGAAATAAATCGCTCTTTGAACATAAAAACACTAATTACCGGTAAAAGTATAATTATCAACGGTATGCCCAAAATCTGTAAACCTGAATATTGAGATGTAAAATCTACCGATGTCCAATACAATAAAAGTACCGGCAATACGAAAGACACAACGATTAACACTAACTCAATAGCAATTGTCAACAAAAGATATTGATACCGTCGTCTCATTTTATTATCACCGAGCCTAAGTAATCGGATATCGTTTTCTCCACCTTTTTCATGTGCATGTACTGGTTCAGCAAAATTTCCTGGTCGGCCTCACCTGTGGTGGTCTTTAGTTCGTTACGCAGGTTAAGTAAGATCTTGCCCACCTTTTGTTTTTTTAGGTGGAAGATAGCACCCAGGATGGTGGCCTTCATATTAGCTTGCTCATCGGGCACCAAAATTTTATGCATTTCGTACCAGTTCTCGCTCAATACATATTTTGTGGCAAGCATCGTTACCACCAAATCAACAATACCTTTATCATGGTAATGGATAAAATGCTGTTCTTCTGGCAATACGCCATTTTCCACCTCCTGGCGGTAGATCTCCATGAATTTTTTGGTTTCGGGCTGTTCAAACTCTACGTCGCTCAACTCCGCTATCATAAACGGGCCGATGTAGGTATTGGCAATGCCATCCCAATCGATCATCTTGTTGCCATAATGTAACAGCAGGCGCACTATCTCGCGTTCCTGCGTGTCTGATTCTTTGGCAACTTGCTCCTGCGGCTCGTCAAAAAACAACAGGTCCTCAGGCGATGGTTCTTGTTTGTGGTTTTGATTCTGCTGTTGCTGGCTATCCTTTCTTGCTTTGGCCTGGCGCATTTTATTTAGCTCGGAAAGCAGCGCACGCTCATCAATTTCCAGCCTGTTACTGCACTCTTTCAGGAACACCGAAGCCTTGATAGAATCGGGGATCTTGGCGATGCTTTCTACGATCTCGCGGATGACCTCGGCCTTTTTTATCGGGTCGTTACCAACATCCTTCAGCAGGATCTCGGTCTTATATAAAATGAAATCTTTCTTGTTTTTATCAACGTGCGTTTTAAACGCATTGGTACCAAACTTCTGTACGTACGAATCCGGGTCATGCCCATCCGGAAACAGCACTACCTTAACGTTTAGGCCTTCCTCCAATATCATGTCCAGCCCGCGCAGGGATGCCTTAATACCCGCCGCATCGCCATCGTAAAGTATGGTGATGTTTTTAGTAAGGCGACCGATCAACCTTATCTGTTCTACGGTTAATGATGTGCCCGACGATGCCACCACGTTTTCGATCCCCGCCTGGTGCACCGAGATTACATCGGCATAACCCTCCACCAAATAACAATTATCTTCTTCACGAATGGCTTTCTTGGCAAAATACAACCCGTAAAGGATGCTCGATTTATGGTAGATCTCCGACTCGGGCGAGTTTACATACTTAGGTACGTTCTTGTCGTTTTTTAAAGTACGGCCACCAAAGGCGATAACCCTGCCCGTAAAACTATGGATAGGGAACATTACCCGGCCACGGTAACGGTCATAAAGCGAACCATTATCCCGCTTCACAGATAAGCCGCTCTCAACTATAAATTCTTCTTTATAGCCTTGTTTAAGGGCTTCGCCGGTAAAGGCTTCCCATTGATCGGGCGAGTAACCCAACTCAAACTTTTTGATGGTATCGTTGCTAAAGCCGCGTTCTTTAAAATAGCTGTAGCCAATGCTTTTGCCTTCATCAGTTTCCAGCAGGCTCTCGTGGAAAAACTTGGCCGCAAAGCCCGATACGATCATCAAACTTTCGCGGTGGTTTTGTTCCTCCAGGTTCTCGGCCGATTCTACCGTTTCCTCTACCTCAATGCCGTATTTTTTGGCAAGCCATTTCAATGCTTCGGGGTAGGTGAATTTCTCCAGCTCCATTAAAAAGGTTACAGCGCTGCCACCCTTGCCCGACGAGAAATCTTTAAAGATGCCCTTGGCCGGCGATACCGTGAAAGACGGCGTGCGCTCGTTAGCAAAGGGAGATAGGCCTACGTAATTAGCCCCGCGCTTTTTCAATTGTACAAATTCGCCAATCACCTCCACAATATCTGTGGCTTCCATTATGCGGTCTACGGTGGGTTTGGTGATCATGTTTTAAAAAAGCTACGCCCTAAAATTACCTATAACTGGGTATTGTTGAAGAATTGTATCTAACATTTTAATAAACCCGGGGATATAAGATTGATCAAAATGGAGTGTGAAATATAATTTTGCACAATATTCCGAAGAGCTACCATAAGCTATGCCTTCTAATTCAAAGTTTCCATTACCATTTCCTTTAATTTCAAAAGATAACTGATTTTCGCGGTCTTTAAATAATGTAGAGGCAGTTAAATTATGATACAAGTAATCGAATTGATTTCTTAATTCTTTAAATTCTAAAGTCATTAATTCGGCGATATATGTACCTGAAAAATCTCCACATCCGACACTTATTTCTGTCCTAAGCCAATTATTATCCCAATCAAGATCAGAGTTATATGTTATATATTCCAATACTTCAATTTTAAGGCTATCGCCGAAAGTTCGGATTTCAAAATACGTTGTCAAACTGTCGTCCATGTTTTAGGGTTACAAAAGTAATTGTTAAGCGGGTAAGTCTTTGATTAAATATAGAAAAATATCTGCAATATTACTCAGCCCGCGACACTTCGTGCGCGTCCTTCTTTGCGCAGCAGATAGGGTTCTAAAACATATTCTCAAAAAAATCACCCCCTCTTTGCGCAGCAGAGAGGGGGCAGGGGGTGAGGCAACTCGTAAACTTCGCTAAAAAGTTATCCACCCATTATCTCCAACAACTCATTTAACTCGTCTACCTTTTCTGCTGAGCCCAGGTGCTCGTAGGCACTGATGAGGTTGCGGATAACGCGTTTAATAATATCAGAGTTGGAGCAGGGTTCGTAAAATTGCTTATCGAACTGAAGGTTCAGCTGTTTCAGGAACATATCCACATCCCTGCGGCCAAAAATGAAACCTTTATTAAACGCGTTGATATAGAATAGGATGCCGCCTTCAAACTCGCTTTCGCGGCTTTCGTCAAGATAGGCCAGTATAAAATGCTGCGGCAGGTTTACACCATACACCGGGATATCCAGCTTTTGGGCTATGATGGAATAGATGATGGCTAACGAGATCTGGTTACCTTTTTTAATATCCAGCACCTGGCTTATGTAGCTGTTTTGCGGGTCGCGGTGGTTGGTGGTGTTGCCGCTAAAGCCGTGGATGCTGTAAAAAACATGGTTCATCAGCTTAATCTGCTCTACCGGGCTGGCCTCGTTTGTCATCTGGATCCAGATGTCGCGCTTAATGGATTCAATCTGGTTTATCACCTTTTGCTCATCAAGATCAGGGTACTGATAGCGGTTAACGATCAGGATGCCTTGTAGCAGGTCGAACGCGCCGCTCTGGTGCCAAAGCTTCAGGTCATTTTTTAAGGTGCCGAACTGGATCTCGTGTACCAGGTTGGCAATACGTTCCTGCTGTATAGGGTCAAAGGCTTGCTCAAAAGCACTTTCGAGGTAATTGATAGCCTCGATACCATAAGATAGCAGTTTTTCGTGAACGTGGCCGAATATTTCAGCGTCCGGGTCGTCCAGCAAACGGATAAGTGAATTTACTTCTGTTGGATTTATCATATATCTCTTAGCTAAAATACTAAACCTTTTAATAGTTTTACAGCTATGTTCAATTTAACGTTCGCAAAAGATTTTCTGTTGCACAGGCTTACGTCAAAAAATCGTCATGGTTTGCACTCGCCATTTGTTTACCGACTGGTAGACCAGGTTATATATGATAAAGCGGATAAACCTGTTTATCAAAAAATAGAGCAGGAGCGCGATAACCTGCTTACAGATAACCGCTCCATTACCGTTACCGATTTAGGTGCAGGATCGCACGTTAACAACAACAAGCAAAAAAAGATAAGCGCTATCACCCTAAACGCGCTTAAGCCGCCTAAGCTTGCTAAATTGCTTTACCGACTGGCCGCGTCAACAAAACCTAAAAGCATTGTTGAACTGGGCACTTGCCTGGGTATTACCACGCTTTATCTGCAGGCCGCCGCGCCAAATGCAAAAGTGTACACCTTAGAAGGCTGCCCCCAAACCGCGGGTGTTGCCAAAGAGGTATTTAGCAGGGCAGGGGCGAAAGAGATTAAGGTAATAACCGGCAACTTTGACGATACCCTACCGGATGTTATTGCCGGACTGGATAAGCTCGACTTTGTGTACATAGATGGCAATCACCAGCGCGACGCCACCCTACGGTATTTTGATTGGTGCCTGCCGAAGGTGCACGAAGATACCATGCTGATTTTTGACGATATTTACTGGAGCGACGGCATGAAACAAGCCTGGGCCGAGATAAAGGCCAACCCCCAGGTAACCGCTACGGTAGACCTATTTTGGATAGGCCTGGTGTTTTTTAAAACCGGCCAGGCGAAGGAAGATTTTAAGATAAAGGTGTAGGGTATGAAGAAAATATTAATCGGCTTAGCTGCAGTAGGAGGGTTAGCGGTAATAGGAATTGTTTGCCGATTAGTATATATGATCGCTTGCATTAGTTGCACATTCCCGCCAATTAAGGAATATGAGTGTGCGTGTAATTTAGAAAGACTTGAAATTTCGTTTAATAATTACTCTAATCAACATCCTGATATAAAATTTAAAGCTTCAATACGAGATAGTAGTAATATTGCAGTTTCTAATTATAGAGATATGCAGCTCCGATTACAAAAAGATAGTACCGAGGAATCCTTTAGTTTTGTTTGCGATCCAATTTCTGACGGAGAAAAAACCTCAATCAAATTAGTAAGTCTTGAAAGCTTTACTGGTAAAGCAAGAGATTATAAAGGTGGAGTTGGGATTAATGCCATAGGAGCAAAAGAATTGTTGAAGGATTTAGAGAATAATTTTTTGCCAGGGTTTATTAAAGAGCAGCGTGTTTCTATTGTTGCAAAACAATAAATTTTCTAAAATGCCTCTCCCAACCCCACATAAACCCCGCTTTGCCTGCTTTCGCCGGGGCGTTTTTCGCCAACACCGTAATCTACGCGGATGCTAAGGCCTTTTTGAACGTCGAAGAAATAGCGCAGGCCGCCACCGTAATTCGGCTTTAGCTGGTTCAGGTTAAAATCTTTGTTAAATACTTCTCCGCCGCCTATAAAGCCTACAATGCCGAAACGCTCGGACATTCGGTAACGCAGTTCGGTTTGGCCTGCCAACAGGTTACGGTCGCGGAAACGGCCGTTGTAATAGCCACGCATCATTTCATCGCTGCCTAAAGCAGGCAGCAGGTAAAATGGCGATTGGCTGCCTGTCATGTTCTGGCTTTGTACATCAACCCCTAAAACAAACTTTTTACTTAAGGCGAAGAAATGCGTAACCTCTATATTTAGGAAACCGCCGCTATAACCGCTGTTGCTACCTACGCCGTCCATGATATTAAAATAGCTGGTAAATGTACCGCCGCTGGTGGTGTAGGTGTTATTGTTGCGGCTATCCCATATAAAGCTTGGCCCAATGTAAAGGATGGTGCCACCGTTTTTGCCTTCGATGGTAGGGTCTGTAGCGAAAATGCCGCCGGGCTGCTGGTCGTGAAAGCGGTAGTCGTAACCACCGGCCACTAATCCCACATAAATATAATCGCCTATCTTTTTCTCGCCGGTAAAGGTAACGCGGACGCGTTTCTGGCCAAGGCGGTCGGCGTCGGCTTTATCAGTATTATTGCCTATTCCGTAAAAATCGAACGGGAAATTGATGTACCCAATTGCCCCGGTAAAATGGTAATTGTTGTTAGGAGCCCAGTAGCTGCTGCTTAGGTTTACGCGGCTTTGGCCCTTGGTGGTCAATGTGGCGTAGGCAAAAATATTAGATACCCGGGTATTCTTGCTGAGGGTATCGGTATAAAAAGAGTATAGGGCCGAGCCACCTCCTTCCAATCCTGTTTCGGGTGCCGAACTGATGACCGGCAGTAACACAAAGCTGCCGCGTTTGCTGGTATCTTTCTCAAAATACATTCTGCGGATGAATTTTGGCAGGATCTTTACCTGCGCGAAAGCGGGTATTATAGCTACGGAAAGTATAAAAATGAGGATAAGTTTTTTCATGGGCTGTAGTGCCGCAAAGGTAATTTTAAAGCACTTGTTTTGTAGAATGTGTAATTTAAAATTCTGATGTGCGCAAAATACCTACTTTTGCAAAATAATAACAGGAAATAATATGAGCATAGCAAGAGGCCCTATATCTCAATTTATAGAGAAAAACTACCTGCATTTTAATGCAGCGGCATTAATGGATGCAGCAAAAGGTTATGAAACGCATTTAACCGAAGGCGGCAAAATGATGGTGACCATTGCGGGTGCCATGAGCACTGCAGAACTGGGCATTTCCCTTGCCGAGATGATCCGCGAGGGTAAAATTGATATTATATCATGTACTGGTGCTAACCTGGAAGAGGATATCATGAACCTGGTAGCGCACTCGCACTACAAACGCGTGCCAAACTACCGTGACCTTAGCCCGCAGGATGAGTGGGATTTGTTAGAGAACCACTACAACCGGGTTACCGATACCTGTATCCCCGAAGAAGAAGCGTTTCGCCGGTTACAGAAACATATTTACAAGATCTGGAAAGATGCAGATACCGCCGGCGAACGCTATTTTCCGCATGAGTTTATGTACAAAATATTGCTGAGCGGAGAGTTGGAACAATACTATGAGATTGATCCTAAAAATTCGTGGATGCTTGCGGCTGCCGAAAGAAACCTGCCTATTGTTGTGCCGGGTTGGGAAGATAGCACCATGGGCAACATCTTTGCATCGTACGTTATAAAAGGTGAAGTGAAAGCGACCACCATGAAAAGCGGGATCGAATATATGGCATGGCTTGCCGATTGGTACCCTAAAAACTCTGGTGGTAAAGGCGTAGGCTTTTTCCAGATAGGTGGTGGTATTGCCGGCGATTTCCCTATTTGTGTAGTGCCGATGCTTTATCAGGATATGGAGATGACCGACATCCCTTTTTGGAGCTATTTTTGTCAGGTGAGCGATTCTACAACATCATATGGCTCGTACTCAGGCGCGGTACCAAACGAAAAAATTACCTGGGGTAAACTGGACATTAACACCCCTAAATTTATTGTAGAAAGCGACGCTACAATTGTTGTTCCGTTGATATTTGCATGGATTTTAAAACAATAATTTTTTGCTGATAATTAACAAGGCCCCCTTGGATACCCAAAAGGCCTTGTCTGTTTTCGCAGATGTAACATTAGCAACTAATGGTTGATGTTGTTATTAGAATTCAAAATTTAATATAGTTTTACTGCGGTAATGATTTACTCGTCAATAATTACTTGGATTATAAAACAATAAATAGGTTTTCAAAGTATCTTTTTAATAATCCTTTTCGTCAGCTACTGTCCACAATTTGTAAAAACAGCCTTAATGGTTATTTAAAGGCGTTTTATCTATAATTTAGAACGATTATAAATTAGATTTTGGTGTCATTATATTGTCAGCGATACAGCAATAAATTATACTTTTGTGCCTGAAAAAGTGGGTAAATCAAACACCTCTACGTCAGTTTAACACTTATATATAAAAATTATTTAGCATAAATACCTTTTATGAGAAATATCTCATTGATTTTTAAACAGTTTTCAAGGTCGGTTTTACTCGTTGCCGGTTTGGTTGTTGTAGGCTTAACAGCCCACGCGCAAGCAGACGCAGCGAAAGGTGAAGCTATATTTAAGGCCAAATGTACAGCGTGCCACAAAATAGATACGCGTATGACCGGCCCGGCCTTAGGTCCGCAGCTTACATCAGAAACCGATGATGCTTATTTAACCAAATGGATCCAAAACAACCAGGCATTAATTGCTGCAAAAAACCCTAAGGCCGTTAAGATATTTAACGAGTTTAACCAGGCGGGCATGACAGTTTTTGCTGAGTTAAGCGATGCTGATGTTGGTAATGTTATTACCTACATCCGTGCCGATTGGAAAAAGATCCAGGATGATAAAGCAAAAGCACCGGCAGGCGGCGCAGCGGCAACCGAAGATAAAGGCCCGAGCGCTTTAGTTGTCTGGAGCTTGTTAGGCGTTATTGTTATCGCTTTCATCGTTATCCTTGTATTAAACAAAGTAATTGCAACGCTCGAGCGTTTGTTGCTTAACAAAAAAGGAATCTTCGAAGAAGAAGTTGTTGAAGAAGGAGAAAAAGCATCGGTAGATAAATTAGCTACGGTTAAAAAGCTTCTTAAAAACAAAAAACTTGTATTCTTTATAGTGCTTTGCGGTGTTGTTGGCTTAGGCAGCTTTAGCTGGGTAACCATGTGGAACACTAACGTACACCAGGGGTACCAACCGGTACAGCCTATCAAATACTCGCACGAGTTGCACGCAGGTGCCATGAAGATAGAGTGCCAGTACTGCCACACCGGTGCATTCAAATCTAAAAACGCTTCGATACCATCATTGAACGTTTGTATGAACTGTCACAAATCGGTTAAAACAGAATCGCCGGAGATACACAAAATTTACGATGCTTTGGGTTACGACCCTAACACCGCTAAATACGATAGCACTAAAGCTAAACCAATGCAGTGGGTACGTATCCACAACCTGCCTGACTTGGCTTACTTTAACCACTCGCAACACGTTAAAGTTGGCGCAATTAAATGCCAAACCTGCCACGGCCAGGTTCAGGAAATGAAGGAAGTATATCAATACTCTCCGCTTACCATGAAATGGTGTATCCAGTGTCACAAACGTACCGAGGTTAACGGTAAAGGCAATGCTTACTATGATAGCATACTTGCTGCCCATGATAAAATTAAAAAGGGCGAAAAGGTTACTGCAGCAGTGTTAGGCGGTATCGAGTGTGCTAAATGCCACTACTAATAATTATCAAGAACAGTACATTACAGTTTATATAACTATAAATGGATAGCAATAAAAAATACTGGAAAGGTTTAGAAGAACTG
Source organism: Mucilaginibacter sp. UYNi724 (assembly GCF_054057495.1). Lineage (NCBI taxonomy): Bacteria > Pseudomonadati > Bacteroidota > Sphingobacteriia > Sphingobacteriales > Sphingobacteriaceae > Mucilaginibacter > Mucilaginibacter sp. UYNi724. The sequence continues at coordinate 202,124 of NZ_JBSRZI010000005.1, forward strand.
AACAAAACGCCAGAATTTGTTGAGAAAAATAAACACGAATTTGCCGAGCCAATTCCTATCGAAGAGGTTTTAAGCGGAGGTGGCCTTATGGGCAAAACCCCCCGCCGCGACTTTTTAAAGGCGTTAGGCTTTGGTGTGGGTGCGGTTACTTTAGCGGCTTGCCAAAACGTACCTGTACACAAATCGATCCCTTACTTAATTAAACCGGAGGAGATAACCCCGGGTGTAGCCAATTACTACTCGTCAACATATGATGGTAGTGCGATATTGGTTAAAACCCGCGAAGGCCGCCCTATTAAGGTTGAAGGTAACCCTAACGATCTTTTATCAAAAGGTGGTTTAAGTGCGCAGGCACAGGCATCAGTGCTTGAGCTTTACGACACCAGCCGCGTTAAAGACCCTCAACTAAACGGTAACGACAGCAGCTGGTCTGAAATTGACGCTTTTGTAAAAAACAAACTTGCGGCAGTTGCGGCAAGTGGTAAAACCATTAGCATCGTATCATCAACTGTACACAGCCCGTCTACACAAGCGGTTATTGCCGAGTTCATCGCAAAATACCCTACTGCAAAACACGTACAGTACGATGCAGTATCTTATACAGGTATTATAAAAGCGAACCAAAACAGCTTTGGTAAAGCGGTATTACCTCATTACAATTTCGATAAGGCTGACATCATTGTAAGCTTCGCGGCAGATTTCCTTGGAACATGGATCTCCGGTGAGGAGTTTACCCGTCAATACGTATTTAATCGTAACAACAAATCTCTCGAAGAGAAAAAGATGTCACGTCACATCCAGTTCGAGAGTGGTATGAGCCTTACGGGTACCAATGCCGATGTGCGTATCGCCATCAAACCATCTGAAGAAGGTGTTGCTTTGGTAAACCTGTATAATGCAATATCAGGCACAACCTTACCAGGTTCAAAAAAATTAACTACAGCTAACGCAGATAAAGCCATATTATTAGTAGCGGCAGAACTTAAAGCAGCAAAAGGTAAAGCCTTAGTTGTAGCTGGTTCTAACGATGTTGCGACACAGGTATTGGTAAATGCCATCAACTCTTTATTAGGCAGCTACGGCACTACTATCGATCTAGACAATCCATCCCGCCAGTACGCCGGTAACGATGGTGCCATTGTTGATTTTATTACACAGGCAAAAGCAGGTGCAGTAGGCGCGGCATTATTCCTTGATGCTAACCCTGCTTACGATTACCACAGTGCGGCAGCAGTTGTTGACGCGTTGAAAAATGTTAGCCTTAAAGTTTCATTCTCTGATCATACAGACGAAACCGCAGCGCTTTGTACCATTATTGCACCAAACCACCACTACTTAGAGTCGTGGGGTGATGATAGTTCGGTAGAAGGTTACTACACTGTAATGCAGCCAACCATTAACCCGGTTAACAATACCCGCCAGGCCGAGCAAAGCCTTTTGGTATGGGCCGATAGCGCAACTAAAGATTATTACACATTTGTAAGAAATAACTGGAACACTAACTTATTAGCTAAAGGCGGTTTATCCGGCCAGGCAGGTTGGGAAACCTTATTACAAACAGGTTTAGTATTGGCAGCACCGGTTGCAGCCGGCTCATACACCTTTAATTATGACCTTAACGCGGTTGCACAAACCGTGTTAGGCCAAAGTGCTAAACTTGCCCAAGGCGGTAAAGTAGAATTACAGGTTTACCAAAACACGGCAATGCGCGATGGTAAAAAAGCAAACAACCCTTGGTTGCAAGAATTACCTGACCCGGTTTCTAAAGTTACCTGGGATAATTTTGCAGCGATGTCTCCATCAGATATTAAAACGATGGGCCTTGATGAGTTTGAAGTTGTTGAGATCACCGCTAACGGTTACACGGTAACATTGCCGGTATTATCACAACCGGGCCAGGCGCCGGGTACTGTATCTGTTGCTGTTGGTTACGGCCGCACAGCAGCAGGCCTTGTTGGTAACAACGTAGGTAAAAACGCTTATCCATTCCTTAGCTTCCTTAACGGTACGTTCCAAACAAACGCATCGGCAACGGTTAAAGCTACAGGCGATATATTCCCGCTTTCGCAAACACAAACGCACCACTCTTTTGAGGGCCGTAACGTTATCCGCGAAGCAACCTTTACCGAGTATAAGAAAGATGCCCGTGCAGGCAGCGGTAAAGAGGGTGAAGAAGAAAAGATGTTTGACCTTTGGGAAAACACAAATGAAGATCGTATCCACGCGCGCCCTGTTTATGACTGGGTTATGGCTATCGACTTAAATGCATGTACAGGTTGTGGCGCTTGCGTTGTAGCATGTAGCGCAGAAAACAACATACCTGTTGTTGGTAAAGATGAAGTAGGCCGCCGCCGCGAAATGCACTGGATCCGTATTGACCGTTACTACAGCTTCGAGCAAAATGGCGATGCTAAGGTTGATGGCCGTTCAGGTAAAGTAACACAAGAGAAAGAGATAGACAAACTGGCCGACTTTAGCAACGTTACCGTTGTGCACCAGCCAATGCTTTGCCAGCACTGTGACCACGCACCATGTGAAACAGTTTGTCCGGTTTTAGCTACTACGCACTCATCTGAAGGGTTAAACATGATGGCATACAACCGTTGTGTTGGTACACGTTACTGTGCAAATAACTGTCCGTACAAAGTGCGCCGCTTTAACTGGTTCAACTATTGGAACGATTCTCGTTTTGATAACTACTTAAACAACGAGCATACCCAATTAGTACTTAACCCTGATGTTACTACACGTTTCCGTGGGGTTATGGAAAAATGTTCGATGTGTGTACAACGTATCCAGGCAGGCAAATTACAGGCTAAAATAGAAAAACGCCCGCTTAGGGATGGCGAAGTTAAAGTTGCTTGTCAGCAAACTTGTTCTGCAAACGCTATCGTGTTTGGTAACAGGAACGATCCTAACTCTGAAGTTTCAAAAGCTTTGAAGAGCGAGCGTACGTACTACGTACTTGAAGAACTTAACGTAAAACCGGGTATTGGCTACCAAGTGAAAGTTAGGAACACCGGAACTGAATCATTGGCTTAATTTTTACATCGAGATATATAACAACATATGGCTCATCAACATGAATCAATAATCAGGGAACCGTTAATGACGGGCAAAGACATGACCTTTGCCAAGATCACTAATGACATTTTGTTCCCTGTAGAGAATAAACCCAACAAAGCATGGTGGATCGGTTTTACCGTATCGTCATTAGGCGCACTGTTATGGGTAGTGTCTATCAGCTACACCTTTTGGTTTGGTTTAGGCGCATGGGGACTTAACAAAACTGTAGGATGGGCCTGGGATATCACCGGTTTCGTATGGTGGGTAGGTATTGGCCACGCGGGTACACTAATCTCTGCGGTGCTATTGATCTTCCGTCAAAACTGGCGTAACTCCATTAACCGTTCTGCCGAAGCGATGACCATCTTCGCGGTAATTTGTGCCGCTACATACATTGTAGCACACATGGGCCGGCCCTGGTTAGCATATTTCACATTACCGCTTCCAAACCAGTATGGCTCACTTTGGGTAAACTGGAACTCTGCGCTGATGATGGACGTGTTCGCGATCTCAACTTACTTCTCGGTTTCATTATTGTTCTGGTACACAGGTTTATTGCCTGATATCGCTTCGATCCGTGACCGTGCGACAGGCTTACGTAAACGCATCTATTCAATACTATCATTCGGTTGGACGGGCTCATTAAAAACCTGGCAGCGTTTCGAAACAGTATCATTGATACTTGCAGGTATCTCTACACCACTGGTACTATCGGTTCACACCATTGTATCGTTTGACTTTGCTACGTCGTTAGAGCCGGGATGGCACACCACCATTTTCCCTCCATACTTCGTTGCGGGTGCTATCTTCTCTGGTTTCGCTATGGTGCAAACACTTTTGCTGGTAACCCGTAAAGTGTTAGGTTTAGAAAACTATATTACCATGTTCCACATCGAATCGATGAATAAGATCATCTTATTAACAGGTTCTATCGTGGGTGTGGCTTACATTACCGAGTTCTTCATCGCATGGTATTCTGGTGTCGAGTATGAGCAATATGCTTTCATTAACAGGGCAACCGGGCCATACTGGTGGGCTTACTGGAGCATGATGAGCTGTAACGTAATTTCTCCGCAGCTGTTCTGGTCAAAATACTTACGTACAAATATTAAATTCTCCTGGTTCCTGTCGATCATCGTGAATATAGGTATGTGGTTCGAGCGTTTCGTAATTATCGTAACCTCGCTACACCGCGATTATATCCCGTCAAGCTGGGCTATGTTTTACCCAACCTGGGTTGACGTTAGCGTATTCATCGGTTCTATCGGGTTATTCTTTACCATGTTCCTGTTGTTTATAAGGGTGTTACCTTCTGTAGCAATTGCCGAGGTAAAACTATTGCTTAAAACATCGAGCGAGCAGGCTAAGAAAAAACTGATCGAAGAAGGCCACCTTGAGCCTGCTGAGGTTAAGTATTACAAGGAGTCGTTAACAAAGTTCGATAGTGTAGACATGGCTGATTACGAAAAAGTATAAAGATGAGCAAGACTAAAATGATATTAGGCCTATTCGATGACCCGGATGATATGATGCAGGGCATTGATAATTTACAAAAGGCAAGCATCCCTATCTACGATATTTATACGCCAATGCCTATCCACGGTATAGAGGATAAAATGGGCGTTAAAGATTCAAGATTAGGTTACGCGGCATTTTGCTTTGGCTGCCTTGGCGCTACAGTAATTTTCAGCATGATCTATTATATGCTTGTGCACGATTGGCCTATGAACGTAGGTGGTAAACCAAGTTTTGCAATACCAAACTTTGTACCGTTTACATTTGAGTGGACCATCCTGTTTACCGCATTTGGTATGACGCTTACATTTTTTGCCGCAACACACCTGTTCCCGGGCCGCGCGCCACGTGTTATGGACCTGCGTGCAACGGATGACCGTTTTGTAATAGCTGTTGATGCTAAAGGAAACGTGCCGCACGAGGATATAACAAATTTATTAAAACAAGCAGGAGCAGTAGAAGTAAAGCATAACGAAAGAAAATATGTTAGCTATGAATAAACTTAGAATATTGGGCACAACGGCTATCGTTATTGCTGCATCGATCGTTATTACATCGTGCAAGGATAAGCGTAGTACCGGTTGGGAGTACGCCCCCAATATGTACGAGCATAAGGCATTTGACCCGGACCAGGCGAATCCAAACTTTAAGGATGGCAAAACAGCGCAGTTACCGCCCGCAGGTACTATACCTTTAGGCTTTAAACGTTTTGATTATCCAAACACACGCGATGGTTATGATAAGGCAAGCCTTGAGGTTGCAAACCTTATCGCGAATACCCCGCAGCATTTGGCAGAAGGTAAAGCGCTTTTTACCACCTTTTGTTCGCCATGCCACGGTATCACCGGGCAGGGTGATGGTTTAGTTGTGCAGCACGGTTACCCGCCGCCGCCATCTTACTCAAAAGGCCAGTCGTCTCGTGGTGGTGCAATGAAAGATCTTACCGACGGTAAAATATATCACACTATCACTTATGGTGTTAATGCGATGGGTTCATATGCATCACAGGTTGCGCCCGAAGAACGCTGGAAGATTGTACTATATGTACACCATTTACAAACTTTATAAGATCAATTTTTAATGAAGACTCACAATAGTATAGAAGAACGTTTTCAATTTACCGGCACCCTTAAAACAGTAAGTTTAGTGGGGATTGTAATTGGCATATTAGCAGTTGCATTTGGCTTTGTAGCGGGCGACGTACAACACACTTATAGCAACCTGTTGCTAATGTCGTACTACTTTGTTTGTGTTTGTATTGCAGGTGTGTTCTTTTGTTCATACCAGTATGCTGCGCAAGCGGGCTGGTCGGCTTCCCTAATCAGGATCCCACAGGCATTTGCCAGGGTTTTACCTTTTGCAAGCCTTATTTTAATAGTAATTATAACTTTTGGCCTGTTAAACGACCATGAAGTTATCGAACACGGTAGGAAAGAAATGGTACCATACCTGTATGCTCACTGGGCTACACATGGTTTGACCATTCCCGGCAGCGCAAATTACGATGCCATCATTGCGGGTAAAGCGCCATTTTTAACTATCAAGTTCTTCTACGGGATGCTTATTGTATTGTTAGGCGCTTACAGCTACTATGGCTGGGCTTTAACAAAAGCATCTGTTTACGAAGATACCGAAGGCGGCATGAGCAACTACGATAAAAGCTTTAAACTGGCTTGTACGTTCTTAGTGATCTTTGGTTTCACCTTCCCGATCTTTGCATTCGGTGTTATCATGTCATTAGAAGCACACTGGTTCTCTACCATGTTTGGCTGGTACAACTTAGCAGCAATGCACGTAAGCGGGTTAGCTATTATGGCACTGATCATGATCTACCTGCAAAAGAAAGGTTACATGCAGTGGTTACATGTAGATCATATGCACAGTATAGGTAAACTGATTTTCGGTTTCTCTATCTTTTGGACGTATGTATGGTTTGCACAGTTCTTCCTTACCTGGTATGCAAATATTCCGGAGGAGTCTGTGTATTTCTACAAAAGGTGGGAGCCCGAATATAAATTCTGGTTCTGGCTTAATATCGTTATGAACTTTTTAGCACCATTGTTACTGTTGATGTCTCGTGATGCTAAACGCGTAATGAGCCGTATGATGTGGACATGTTTGCTATTAGTTTGCGGCCACTGGTTAGATTACTACATCATGATTATGCCGGGTACGGTTGAAAAACCAGGTTTTGGTGTTGAGGAAATTGGTATATTTTTAGGTTTCGTAGGGTTGTTTACGTTCTCGGTATTAACCGCGTTAAGCAAGTTTGAATCACTTATACCTAAAAAACATCCGTTCCTGCAAGAGAGCCTGCATCATCACATATAATAATTGTTAAATTTGCAACCGGATACAGCAATTCAAATAACCAATAAAATGGGATTCAAAAATTTATTCAATTCTAAAAAAATACTTTCGCTTTTAGCTGTGTTAATGCTTTTGGGCACGAGCATGCTTTTTGCCCAGGGTACAGAATCAGCCGGCGCTACCGCTTCACCTGCAACAGATGCAGTTAAAGACAACGGTTTAGCAACTGCAGGTTACTACATCCTGATTTTCCTTATCGTTTGTTTTATTATCGGGATAATTGGAAAGATACTTCGTGTGTTCGATCTAACCCAGCAGATCCAAAATAAAAAACCTATCAACTGGAACAATGTAATGGGCATTTGCTGCCTTGTGTTCCTTATTGCAGGCGCTTACGGTGCCTATTGGGAATTTACCGTACATGGCGCCATGATTTTACCGGGTGCAGCTTCAGAGCATGGTGTTAAGATAGACGAGATGTTCTGGACTACCACTGTGTTAACCATGATCGTATTTGTAGTTACCCAAATCTTGCTGTTCACCTTCCTGTTCAGATACCGTTACAATGCAAACCGCCGCGGTCATTTCCTGCCGCATAACAATACCATTGAAAAAGTTTGGACAATAGCACCAGCTATTGTGTTAACTATCCTGGTTATCTTCGGTTTCTTCACGTGGCAAAAAATCACCGATAATGTTGATGCTAAAGGCGAACCGGCTTCTATCAATGTTGATATTACCGGCCACCAGTTTGCATGGGAGTTACGTTACCCGGGTAAAGATGCCCGTTTAGGTAAAACTGACTATAAATTGGTTAGCGGTACAAATAAATTGGGGATCAACTTTAAAGATAAATTCTCTTACGATGATTTGCAGGCAGATACCATGTACTTGCCCGTACGTAAATCTGTAAGGTTAAACATACACGCGCAGGATGTTATCCATAGCGTTTACATGCCTCACTTCCGTGTACAATTGAACGCGGTACCGGGTTTACCAACCTTCTTTAAATTTAAACCAACCATTACTACACAAGAAATGCGTATTAAATTAGATAACCCTAATTTTGAATACGAGATACTTTGTAACAAGATTTGTGGTGGTGCCCATTATAACATGAAAAAAGTTGTACGTGTGGTTACAGAGGCTGAGTACCAGGTATGGTTAAGCCAACAGAAACCGTATCTGACAGACGCGATTAAGAAAGACCTTAAATTTGCTGCAGAGAAAAAACAAGTACAATCAAACAGGTTAGCGTTAAACAATTAATACAAAAAGATTAGCGAGTATGTCAACATTAGCAGTTCACGATCACGGAGTAGCACATCACGAAGAGGATCACGGACACCATAAAGCAACTTTCCTAAATACCTATGTATTTAGTATGGATCATAAAATGATTGCCAAGCAATTCCTGATTACAGGTATTACTATGGCTTTCATCGCCATGATCCTTTCCGTCCTGTTCAGGATCCAGTTAGCTTACCCTGATAGAGCCTTCCCTTTGATGGAAACATTATTAGGCCGTTTTGCACCGGGTGGACGTTTAGATTCTAACTTTTACCTGGCATTAGTAACCATACATGGTACCATCATGGTATTCTTTGTATTAACAGCAGGCTTGAGCGGTACTTTCGCCAACTTACTTATTCCATTGCAATTAGGTGTACGTGATATGGCATCTCCATTCATGAACATGTTATCATACTGGTTTTTCTTTATGGCCAGTGTTATCATGTTATCCTCATTCTTTATACAAAAAGGCCCTGCAAGCGGTGGCTGGACAATATATCCACCATTATCGGCACTACCTAAGGCCATGCCGGGTTCAGGTTTGGGTATGACGCTGTGGCTGATCAGTATGACCTTGTTCATTGCATCGCAGTTAATGGCGGGTATAAACTACGTGAGTACTATTCTTAACATGCGTACAAAAGGTATGGACCTTTGGAAAATGCCATTATCCGTATGGGCATTATTCCTGACTGCTGTTTTGGGTGTGTTATCATTCCCGGTATTAGTAGCGGGTGTTGTATTATTGATATTTGACCGTAGCTTTGGTACCAGTTTCTACTTATCAGAAATTGTATTGAACAGTTCGCAGGTACAACCTTTCGAAGGTGGTAGCCCTATCTTGTTCCAGCATTTGTTCTGGTTCCTGGGCCACCCTGAGGTGTATATTGTAATTATGCCTGCGATGGGTATCTCATCAGAGGTTATGTCTGTAAACTCTCGTAAACCTATCTTTGGTTACCATGCGATGGTTTACTCCCTAATAGGTATTACCGTATTATCGTTTATAGTATGGGGTCACCACATGTTTGTTACGGGTATGAACCCGTTCCTGGGCGGTGTGTTCATGATCACTACATTGATCATCGCGGTACCATCGGCAGTAAAAACATTCAACTGGCTTGCCACGCTATGGCGCGGTAACATCCGTTTTACATCGGCAATGTTGTTCGCTATCGGTATGGTGTCATTCTTTATCTCTGGTGGTTTAACAGGTATCTTCTTAGGTAACGCGGCACTGGATATCAACTTACATGATACATACTTCGTAGTAGCCCACTTTCACTTGGTAATGGGTTCGGCAGCTATATTTGGTATGCTTGCAGGTGTTTATCACTGGTTTCCTAAAATGTTTGGCCGTATGATGAACGAGCGTTTAGGTTACCTTCACTTTTGGTTAACCTTTATCGGCGCTTACCTTGTATTCTTCCCAATGCACTTTATGGGCTTGGATGGTGTACCACGCCGTTACTACGCGTTCACTGAGTTTGAATCAATGAAACAATGGCTATCTGTAAACACATTTATCACCTGGGCGGCAATCATGTCGGCAGTAGCGCAGTTAGCCTTCTTGTTTAACTTTGTACACTCTATTTTTTGGGGTAAGAAAGCAACACAAAACCCTTGGGAAGCAAATACCCTGGAGTGGACCACACCTATTGAGCATTTACATGGTAACTGGCCGGGCGAGATCCCAACCGTTTACCGTTGGCCGTATGACTACAGCAAGCCGGGTGCTGAGCATGACTTTATACCACAAACAACCCCGCTTTCTGAAACAATGAGTTCTAACCTTCCGCACGACTTTGAGGATAACCCGATAGGTTTAGAGGAGCACACCAAGTGGACAAGTACTCAAAAAAGCAACGAAGAAGTAAAATAATAATATACTGATCTGATCTTTTAGGGTACCTTTTCCTAATTTGATAATTAGAGATTGAAGATTTGAAAATGTTGATTTCAAATTGCTCAATTTTCAAATCTTCAAATTGAAAGGTACCCTAATTTGTTAGAAATATTTAGATGAGCATAAAGGCACCCGGGAATAAGTTTCTAAAGTTCAATCTCATAACCATCATCCTCCTATTTTTAGTGATACTGGCAGGTGGGGTAGTGCGTAGCACGGGTTCTGGTATGGGTTGTCCCGATTGGCCTAAGTGTTTTGGAAGGTATATACCACCAACCAGCATATCTGAACTACCGATCAACTATAAAAAAACGTATTCGGATAAACGCCTGGCCAAAAACCAAAAGTTTGCCAAAATGCTGGATATTTTTGGATACAGCCAGTTGGCAGTGCGCATCCGCAACGACAAATCTATTTTGGTGCCCGAGGAATTTAATACCGCCCGCACGTGGACAGAATATATTAACCGTTTAATTGGGGCCGCATCGGGTTTGTTTTTACTGCTTTGTGTTGTGTACTCCTTTAGATATTGGAAAACCAAAAAGCTCATTGTTTTCCTAAGCATATTTAATGTGTTCCTGGTAGGTTTTCAGGCATGGTTAGGATCTATAGTAGTATCAACCAATTTGGTTGCGTGGATAGTTACCGTGCATATGCTTATAGCACTGGCAATTTTAGCCATCAGCATAACAACGTACCACATGGCAAAAGTGCAGGGCAGGTATAAAGTAGAACGTAAGCCATTTGTAGCTATAGTTACTTTATTAGTATTAGCGCTAAGTATTTTGCAGATAACATTTGGCACCGAGGTACGCGAGAAGATAGATGCAGTAGCAAGCCATTTAGAAGGTAGTTACCGCGATAGTTGGGTACAGCGTGCCGGCGATATTTTTGCCCAGCACCGTGATGTAGCCGTAATAGTTTTGATATTAAACCTTGTTTTATACGCGCTGATCCGCAAGGGCTTTAACAAGCATTCGGTACAGCAGCAATTAATGAGTTTTACTTTTTTGATGATAATGCTGCAAATAGTTACCGGGATATTATTATCGTACTGGGCTTTACCGCCGTTTGCACAGGCAGCACATATTATATTGGCGAGTTTAGTATTTGGTGCCCAATTTTATTTATTGTTGAATTTATTTAGTTCGGTAAACGTGCAGGGGGCAGGGAAATGAAATGGAGTGATTTTTCAAAGCTGATTAAATTGCGACTAACATTGTTGGTAGTGTTTTCAGCGTCTATTTCATTTATTATAGCAGTTAAGGCCAACGGCGGTAACACGTGGGGGTCGCTCTATAGTACAACTATGTGGATTAATTGGGCCAAACTGGTTATAGGTGGTTTTTTAGTTACATCTGCAGCTAATTGCTTTAACGAAGTAATAGAGGTTGACTTGGATAAATTGATGAAGCGCACCATGGACCGCCCCATGCCCGCAGGTAGGATGACAAACGGCCAGGGGTTGGTTTTAGGATTAGGAATGGGGATGGCCGGCACTTATTTGTTGGGTAGTTTAAATGTCCTTACAGGTTTGTTATCCGTATTCTCTATTATATTATATGCATTTGCGTACACGCCGTTAAAGCGTAAATCGCCCATAGCGGTTTTTGTTGGCGCTATACCAGGTGCGTTACCTGCTTTAATTGGTTATGTTGCAGGCCAGCCACACGGCAGGATAGACGAGATAGCTTTGATTTTATTCTCCATACAGTTTGTTTGGCAGTTCCCTCATTTTTGGGCTATTGCCTGGGTGTTGGATGATGACTACAAGCTGGCCGGTTTTCGTTTATTACCAACCGGCAAACGTAACTTAATAAGTGCCGTAATTACTTTTGCAGCTACTGTTATATTATTGCCGGTAAGCTTGTTACCATATTTTAACCATAATGGCGGCATTGTTCTTGCCGTAGTGTCATTGGTAATGAGCCTGATATTTATATACCAGGCTTTTAATTTAATGCGTACGCTGGAAATTAGCAGCGCCAGGAAATTAATGTTTGGCTCTTTTTACTATTTGCCGGTAGTGCAATTAGTGTTTTTATTTGATTTTATAGGAAAATGATGGCCCAGATACAGAAAGAAGACAGATATAACCTGGCACCCAAAAAATTCAACATGTGGATCTTCATATTCACTTCGTTTATGTTTTTTGCGGCGTTAACCAGCGGTTTTATCGTATACGTGGGTGGCAGTAAAGCGCATGGTATCAACATTAAGTTACCCGATGCTTTTATGTACAGTACCGGCGTAATTATATTAAGCAGCATCACAATGTTCTTAGCGTCGCAAGCCGCTAAAACGCTTGAGCGGGGTAAACAGCAATTTTATTTAGCTTTTACCATTGTTTTAGGTGTGGCCTTTTTTATTATCCAGTTATCGTCATGGTCGTACCTGATAAAAAATGGCGTTTACTTTAGTAACCCAAATGCATCGCAATCTTTTATATATGTATTCACCGGGATGCATTTACTACACATTTTTGCCGGCTTATTGCTGTTGGCTAATACGCTTTGGCGTAGTACCCGCAGTATAGAGCAGGTTAAAAATTTATACAGTGTGCAGATGTCCTCTATTTTTTGGCATTTTGTCGATATTATATGGATTTATCTGTATGTTTTTTTACTTTTGAACCAATAACAAAAACTCATGAGTGCACAAGTATCACCTATTGATGAAGTAAAGACAACGCCGTGGTCTGGTGGCAGATCGCCGTTTAATGTTGAGTATGGTAAAATGATGATGTGGTTTTTCCTCCTTTCGGATGCGTTTACCTTTTCATCGTTATTAATAGCCTACGGCACGTTGCGTTTCAGCTCGAGCAGCTGGCCGGCACCAGACCTGGTTTTCCAATCAGTACCTGGTTTGTATGATAGCGGTAAACCACTTGTATTTGTGGGTTTAATGACATTTATCCTGATCCTTAGTTCGGTTACAATGGTATTGGCTGTAGAAGCAGGCCACCGTTTAGCTAAAAAGGAAGTTATGTGGTGGATGTTTGCAACCATTATTGGTGGTTTTACATTTTTGGGTTGCCAGGCGTTAGAATGGAGCCACTTACACCACGAAGGTTTTTGGTGGGGACATATCCCGGATATGGAAGAATTGAAGCACCTGTTTAAGGGCGGAAACGAGGCTACATATGGCACCTACGCGCAGCAGTTTGCAAACTTATTTTTCACCATTACCGGTTTCCACGGTTTCCACGTATTTAGCGGCGTTATCATTAATATCATTATTACTATAAATGTGTTGGCCGGTACCTACCAAAAACGAGGTAGCTATTTAATGATCGAAAAAGTTGGCCTTTACTGGCACTTTGTAGATCTGGTATGGGTATTCGTATTTACTTTCTTTTACTTAGTTTAAAAATTTAACTGATAAATATATGTCATCAGAAACAACTGAAATTCACCACGATGATCACGGCCACGGTGAAGGAATGACCAAAAAGAAGATAGTACAGATCTTCCTGGTATTATTAGGGATAACTGTAGTTGAATTTATTATTGCACTTTGGTTAGTGCCTGCAAACTACATTCCTTTGCATTATGCTAACCCTATATACATTGTATTAACCCTGTTTAAAGCGTTTTACATAGTAGCATATTTTATGCACTTAAAGTTCGAAAAGATAGGTTTGGCGCTGTGTGTCATTGTACCGATACTATTCATCATCGGTTTAATATTGGTGCTCACAAATGAAAGCCACTACTGGGTAGATTTGCGAAAATAATGCGTAAAGCTTCCTTCCCGAAAAAAATAATTGTCCTGGTAATGATATTAGCTTTACCGGGATTTTTATATTATTTACTTACCGCCAAGGGGAAGAACAGGTATAAACCTCTTTCTTTTTTTGGCCCCAAGCAAGTAGCTAAAACCGGCCATAAGTTTCACGGCGATTTTATCCCCGATACCATCTATCATAAGCTAAGCGATTTTAAGCTTGTAGACCAGAACGGCAAAGCGGTATCGTTTAAAAACTTCGATAAGAAGATCTTTCTGGCAAGCTTTTTTTACACCAATTGCCCAACAGTTTGCAACGAGGTAAATAAGAATATCAGCGAGTTGGTATATGCCTACCGCAAAAATCCGATGGTGTATTTTACATCGTTGACAGTTGATCCAAGACGCGATACGCCGCAGGCTTTAAAGAAGTACTCGGCTAAGTTCGAGGAAACAAGGAAATGGTTATTCCTTTCCGGCGATACCAGCACCACCTACAACCTTGCCCGTAACGGCTTTTTAGTGAACTCGGTACAGGCCGGTAAAGACGATTTTATTTATAGCGATAAGCTGATACTGATAGATGCGGAAAAACGCATCAGGGGATATTACTCCGGCACATCAGCCGCGGATCTTACCAAGCTGAACGATGAGATTAAAGTGCTGATAGCCGAAGAACTGCGCAAGGTTGATAAAGCACTTTATTAGAAACAAGATATAAGAATAAAGAGACAGGGTAAAAGCCTTGCCTCGCAATACACAATAAACAGGATCCTGACTCTTGCGTCTTGATTCTTGACTCTCAAACAAGATGACCGATAAATTCATATTCCGATTTGTTGCCGGTGTAACCATATTTGTTATAGCCGTGGTAATTGTGCTTAACCGCCATTTAATACCCGGGCCGGCAACACCACCTGCCTTTACGCCCTATTTGCCATTGCTTAACGCGATATTGAATGGTACATGCAGTGTTTTGCTTTTAACGTCGTTATACTTCATTAAACAGGGTAATATTACCGTTCATAAACGATTGAATATACTTACGTTTTGCCTCTCATCGTTATTCCTGGTATCGTACATCCTGTTCCACTACCTTATGCAGCACGATACGATGTACGGCGATACTAACAGCGATGGCATATTATCTGCCGATGAGCGCGCAACTGCAGGTAGTTTGCGAACAATTTATCTTTCGCTATTAGTGCCACACATTATCCTTGCGGCTGGTGTTTTACCATTGATATTGTTAAGTTTTTACCGTGGCTTACAAATGCAGGTTGCAAAACATAAGAAACTGGTAAGATGGGCGTTTCCTATATGGTTATTCGTTACAATATCGGGCGTTGTTGTATATTTGATGATCAAGCCGTACTACCATTTTTAATACATGCTAAAATGAAAAAATTGAAGTTTTTATATCTTGCATTGGTTTTGGGTTTATTGGTGATAAACGTTGTGCCGGTTAAGGCGCAATGTGCCATGTGTAGCGCCAATGTGGAAACCAATGCTAAAAGTGGCGACAATAAAACCAATGGTTTAAACAATGGCATAATGTACTTGCTTGGTGCGCCATACCTTGCCGTTGCAATAGTGGGTTACATTTGGTACAAAAAATACCGCCGTAAAGATGTTGACCTAAACGTGCCAAGGCAAAAGCTTAATCTCAATTAGGTTTTAATTCATAGATAATGGTTCATAGTTATAGCGAACCATAGCCGATCATAATAAAAGAGATTTTTTGGATGATACAATCCCAAACGCTTGTTTTTTTAAAAGAGCTTGTTGATAATAATAATAGGGAGTGGTTCCAGGCTAATAAAGAGCGCTACGACAAGTCCCGCGAAAACCTTATTGAGTTTGCTGCCAGCGTAATTGAAAAACTGCACCAGGTAGACCCAACTGTTAGTGCCGATCTTGACCCTAAGAAATGTGTAATGCGCATTTACCGCGATATACGTTTTAGCAAAAATAAAACGCCTTACAAAAACAACTTCGGTATCAGTTTGCCAACCTTGGGCTCTAAACTGGGTGGGGTAGAATATTACCTGCAGATCCAGCCCGGTAAATCATTCATAGCGGGTGGTTACTGGATGCCCGAAGCCGAACACCTGAAAGCCATCCGCCAGGAGATTGATTATAACGCCGCCGATCTTAAAAAGATTATTGACGACAAGGAGTTTGTAAAACTATTCGGCGATTTTCGCGCGCAAGACCAGCTCAAAACAACCCCTAAAGGTTACGATGCCGATAACGAAAATATTGACCTTTTAAAGTTGAAAAGTTTTATAGTTGCACATCCGCTTAAAGATAAAGAAGTAATGGCAGCCAGCGCCGCGCAGGATATTGTGGATATATGCAGCAAGCTATATCCGTTGACTGTGTTTCTAAAAAATGCAATTGCTTAATACACTTAAACCCTATATAAACATGAGATTTAAACACCTGATCTTAGCCGTTCTGCTTGTTTCCGCACTGCAATCATGCGTGGTAATGTCGCCAAAAAAACATAAAGCCCTGTTGGCCGAGCGCGACTCTTTAGCCACGCGTACCACTACATTAGAAGAACAGGTATCAAAACTAATTGCCGATACCTCGCGCATTCATCAGGAATTGGCTACAATTAAAGGCAACTACAGCGGCCTTAATGACAAATATACCGCGCTGGATAAAAGCTATAATGCAAGCTCATCAAAAGTAAACCAGCTATCTACCGACTTGCAGAAACGCGAAGCACGCTTAAAAGAAGTGGAAGAGATTTTGCGCAAGCGTGATGAAGCTACCACCGCCCTTAAAGATAAGTTGCAAAAAGCCCTGCTCGGCTTTCAGCAAAATGGTTTAACGGTTGATATCCGCAACGGTAAGGTGTATGTATCGTTAACTGATAAATTGCTGTTCCCATCGGGTAGTATTGTTATTGACGATAAGGGCAAGCAAGCGCTTAAACAATTAGCTGCCGTATTAAATAAAGAAGCAGACATAAACATTGCCGTTGAAGGCCATACTGATAGTAAGAAGATCAAGAACCTTGGGCAGGTAAAAGATAACTGGGACCTAAGCGTATTGCGCGCCACATCGGTAACCCGTTACCTTACCGAAACGGAAAACATCGACCCTAAGCGTGTAACCGCGACTGGCAAGGGCGAGTTCCAGCCGATAGATACGGCCAATACACCCGAAGCGCTGTCTAAAAACAGGCGCATAGAGATCGTGCTTACGCCGAAACTGGATGAGTTGTATAACCTGATCACCAAATAAAGGAAATAAAAACAAGTCCTCCCCTTTGGAGCGGATTTAGGTGAGGCTATATTGGGGGATTTTTTTTGCCTTATTATTTCGATATTGTATGGCCGTACAACCAACGTAGCCTATGTTAAAGATCGACGCACATCAGCACTTTTGGCATTACCATCCCGTAAAAGATGCCTGGATAACCGACGACCTTAAGGTAATTCAATGCGACCTGCTGCCTGGGGATGTTGAACCGTTATTAAGAGAGATCGGTATTGCCGGATGCGTGGCTATACAGGCAGACCAATCGGAAGCGGAAAATGGATTTTTGTTAGGACTTGCAGATAAGCATAGCTTTATAAAAGGTATTGTTGGCTGGATAGAACTTAAAGCCGCCAACATTGAAGAACGCTTGGCATACTATAGTAGCTTTAAACTGATGAAAGGTTTTCGCCACATACTACAAGCCGAACCTGATGAGCAATTTATGCTGTGCAAAGATTTTATGCATGGCATTAGTTTGTTAAGTAATTACAATTTCACGTATGATATCCTCATAAAACCGAATCACCTACCATACGCTAAAACTCTGGTAGCTGCCTTCCCTGATCAGCGGTTTGTGATTGACCACCTGGCTAAACCATATATTAAAGATGGCGGGATATACGGCTGGAAAGAGGACATAGAAGCAATAGCAGCCCAACCCAATGTATCCTGCAAAGTATCCGGCATGGTAACAGAAGCCGACTGGGTAAATTGGAAACCGGAAGATTTTACACCTTATTTCGATATAGTATTCAATGCATTTGGCCCTGCCCGCGTAATGTTTGGCTCCGACTGGCCGGTATGTAACTTGGCAGGCGGATATGAGGGCGTTTTGAGTATTGTAGAAAGCTATGTCAACCGGTTAACCATAAATGAACAAGAACTGTTTTGGGGCAAGAATGCGATGGAATTTTACGCCTTATAATTAGCCGGCTTAAACGGCCATTCCTTATTCATATTGGCTTTTATGAAATACACAACCGTGCCTAATGCAATTGCGCTAAAGCCACCCAGCACCATGTGGAAACCGGTTGATACAAGTATTCCTATCCATATGGCTATCGCCAGGAAAATAGGTAAGGGGAACAGCGGCATTTTGTAGGGGAAGTTGGTTTCGCTTTTTTTCCTGCGCAGCAAATAAAGCCCTAATGCCTGCGAGATAAACTGAATCAGTATCCGCATGGCTAAAATAGCGCTGATAACATCCGTTAGTTTGAAAAGCAAACTGAATACAAACGCGATACCACCTAAAAATAGCAGAGATACATAAGGGAAATTTCCGGTGGGGTGCAACCGGGCAAAGATCTTAAAGAAGGCGCCATCCGCAGCGGCGGCATAGGGGATGCGGCTGTAACCCAAAGTAGCCGAGAACACCGATGAAAAAGCTACGAGCAGTATCAAACAGGTAACAATTTGTGCCGCTGTATGGCCCGATAATTTCTCCATAAATTCGCTCACCACAAATTGGCTGTCTTTAGCCTGGTTCCAGGGTATTACGCTAACAACACTAACATTCATTAGCATATATAATACAGCAATGCCGGCTATAGAAATAAACATACTCTTTGGTATGTTTTTAGAAGGGTTTACGATTTCGCCACCCAAATGGCACACATTATAGTATCCTAAATAGCTGTAAACGCTTTTTACACTGGCCGAACCTATGGCTGCAACAAATACATAATTGAAGCTGAAGCCATCATTAATATGTTTAATAGGTGATAAAAAATTGCCATGCGCCAGCCCGCCGGCTATTATCCAGATCATGGTAAGTAATACGCCCACCCAAAGTACCACACTAATTTTCCCTATCGATTCTATTTTTCGGTATAGCAACGCCACGATACATATCACGACCCCGCCGCTCATCATTTTAGCTTCCATATCAGACAGCGGGAATAAATAGGAAAAGTATTTGGCAAACCCAATAGCTGCAGAAGCAATAACCAATGGCGCCTGTATCATGGTTTGCCAAACGAACAGGAAACTCATGAGTTTCCCGGGGCCATTTTTGCCGTAGGTTTCTTTCAGGAAATTGTATGAACCACCCGCCATGGGGAAGGCCGCGCCAAGTTCGCTCCATACCATAGCATCTATAAACGAGAGCAATGCACCCGCCAGCCAGGCATATAGAAACCAAGGGCCGTTCATGGTACTAATCACCATAGGCAGGGTAATAAATGGCCCTATGCCAACCATATCGGTCATGTTTATGGCGGTAGCGTGTGAAAGGCCAAGTCGGCGTACCAGGGAAATTTCAGCCATAGGTGTTTATCAGCAAGAATTAATTTCAGTTAATAGTACAAAAATAACTTTAAGCGGCAACGGGCAAAATTTATTGGGTCAGCTATTTGTAAGACTTTGCCTATGATCTTATGTTTTGGTGTACACAATACACTTATTAAATAGGGAGAATAAGTATTTAAACATTAAAAAATATTTTAAAAACTATTGGTAAAAATGATTGCTTAAATGCACTTGTTTAGAAAATGTATTAAATATAAGTTAATTGTAATAAATATTATTTGCCCTAAAGGCGATGTATTAAACTTATAAATAACGCAATGTGCCGGGGTAAGCGATATTGGTTTATCTATTCTGATTTTTTTGTATTTGAATTTTTCACCCTTTAAATCATTCATAACCATGAAAAAAATCTATTGCATTGTATTTGTAGCGCTATTTGCGGCCGCATGTACTAAAGAAAAAACGGCAACGGTAGCCCCGCAAAGCGCTAAAGCCCCTGAAAACACTACATCGGTAACCGACACCAAGCGTGACCAGGCAACCATTTCCTGGAGCGGCTACACCTGGAACGTGAAGGCACCCGCAGGTACAGCAGGCCCCGGCCCCAATTATTGGACAGGCAACAACGTATGGGTTGATGCAAATGGCTGGCTTCACTTACGCGTTTCTAAAAATGCATCTAACAACCATTGGGAGTGTGCCGAAATCTCGAGCACCGCAAGTTTTGGCTACGGTACGTACCAGTGGCAAATTGACGGCCCAATAGCCAATCTTGATAAGAATATCGTTTTAGGCTTGTTCGATTACTCGGGCATCGATGGCCGCGACGAAATAGACATCGAATTTGCAAGATGGGGCAACGCGGCCTGGCCAAACCTAAACTACACCATCTTCCCTAAAGTGGGCGATGCACCTGCACCGGCAAGTTACTCGCAAGAGTTTTCTACACCGGGTGGTACCTACACTACTCACCGTTTTAAAAGAACAGCTACCAGCGTGGTGTTTAAAAGCCTTTATGGTTTCCAAAGCGGCGATACAAACCTGTTCCTTACCAAAACCTTTAACAGCCCGGGCACGTCTATCAGTAATAAAAGCATGCCGGTATTGTTAAACCTTTGGTGCTACAACGGCCTTGCCCCATCAAACGGACAAAGCGTAGAGATAGTGATCCACAGCTTTACTTTTACAGCAAACTAATACCATCCCCCTTCTAAATATCTAAGCCGGTCGCTAATTAGCGACCGGCTTTTTTTTGCGTTTTTTTACCAGGCGGTTAGTTTAATCGACACATTCCCAGTGTTTATCGATACCTCGTGTTTTTGTCTGTTTCAAAACGCTTGTTTTACGCGTATAGATGCTTTAAAGGGCTTTTTCCTTAACAAACTTTAACACATGCGTTAACAATCTTTAACAACTGCTACCCCAATTTATGGGGACATTAGCCCTGTATTATCACATCACACAAATTAACTTTTCCCTAATTTTTTATGAAAAATTTTACGCTGCTTAAGCTATTGCTTTTTGTTTTTATTGCCACACTTGCCGCCTGCGGTAAAGGCACATCCGTTACAGGCGACCTGCCTGTTTTGCTTACCAACAACGTTATTATCGACCCAACATCAACCATCGCATACACGGGCGGGGTAATTACCAACAGCGCTGCAGTGTCCGACTATGGGATCTGTTACAGCAGTACCAACCCTACACCAACTGTTTCTGATAGTAAAATAGCGGTAACTGTAAATGTATTTTCTTTTAGTGCCAAAATAAAGGGCCTTGCTTTAAACACCACTTATTATGTAAGGACGTACGCCGTTAATACTGCAGGAACAGGCTATGGCGATGTTGTGCAATTTAAAACGGCCGCTACCGATCAGTCTTCTGCTTATGGCACAGTAAGCACCATTGCAGGATCTGCCGAAGGCTACCAAAACGGTACAGGTACGGCGGCGTTATTTAACAGGCCCACAGCTGTAGCCTTAGATCCCGCGGGTAATATGTATGTATCAGATTCATATAACTCCGTTATCCGTAAGGTGAACGCGGCAGGCGTTACCACTTTAGCTGGTAACGGCACTTTAGGTTACGCCGATGGCCCTGCGGAAAGCGCGCAGTTTTATGCACCGGCCGGCTTGGTTGTTGATGCTGCTGGAAATGTTTTTGTTGCCGATATGGGCAATAATACCATCCGTAAAATTACCCCCGCAGGTGTTGTTAGCACATTTGCAGGTAGTGGCTATGCCGGTTACAGCAATGGCACGGGTACAGCGGCACTTTTTAATGCCCCGGCAGGCCTTGCCTTTGATGCAACCGGTAACTTATATGTTGCCGATAGCGGCAACAACCTCATCAGGATGATCACGCCGGCAGGGGTTGTTACCACAGTTGTTGGCAGCCGGGGCGCAGGTTATGTAAATGGTACAGGTAGCACTGCTATCCTAAATAAACCAAGTAGCATTGCTTTTGATGCCGCAGGTATGATGTATGTTACCGAACCAGTGAACAACGTGATCCGCAAGATTACTAAAGATTATGTGGTTACCACCTTTGCCGGTGGCATAGATACCGCTGCCTTAAAACTTGGCAAACCGCAAGCCATTACAATTGCCAACGATAATATGTATGTTGCAGATGGCAACGGCCGCATCATTAAAATTAGCAAGGATAAGGTGTTAACCATAATGGCCGGTAAAACCGCTACCGGCACAACCGATGGTGATGGCAGCACTGCCTTATTCAACCACCCGCAGGGGCTTACATCAGACAGTAACGGCAATATATACGTAGCCGACTTTGATAATAACCGTATCCGAAAGGTTAAATAAACCAATAAAAGCGAAAAGCCGCGTAAAGTGGCTTTTCGCTTTTATACTACTTGCTCTCTACCCTTATGGTTTTTATTCCCTTAGCGGGGATGGTAAAGCTATTATCTAATACCGACTTTTTGTCTTCGGCCAAATTGCTGTCCCAAAGTTTAATGCCTATGGGTTGTTGCGGAGTAAATTTCACAGTGCTTTCGGAATCTCCGCCATTCACGATCATCACAATTGTACCGTTAGCATCATCTGCCGGGTTTAAAATTTCGGTATAGATATTATCACCTGTAATTTTAAAAGAAAGGCCTTGTTCGTTAGATGATGCGGCCGCCACTATTAATGGTTGATGATTATCAAGCCCTGCCTGGTTTGCCTTTAAACTATTGTAGCCTTGCTCATGCGCCTGTATAAAGTAACGGAATGTAGCTGTGCCGTCCTGGTCGGCTTTGAAGTTGGTATGCCAAAGGTTGTTCATCACCCATGAATAAATGCCAGATGATTGCGGGGTGAAAGACAGCCATTGCGGCGCAAAATGCAATCCGCCAAGCAAGTTATCTGTTGTGATTTTACCAATCTCAAACAGTGGCGCGTCCGGGCTGCTCCAGGTAACGCCATAGTCGGCGTTTGAAACATCTACCCACCGTTGTTGGGTGTACCAATTATGGTTGGAGTTGGGCAGTTGGTCGGCTTCGGCTGCAATACTTCCCCAAGGGATGCTGTAGCGTACCTGCGCGTTTGGAACATTAAAAGGAAAAGCGAAGTGTACGCTTTCTTTCCTGCGGATGGCTTTTTTATAGATGGTATTTATTAATTCTATCTTATCTAAACTACTTACTAACCGTACTTCTCTTTTTAAACCATTGGTCCCTGGGGCATCAGATGTTACAAGCAAACTAACCACCAACGGTCCTTTTTCTTTTATACTGATGCGTGCGTTGCTGCTGCTTTGCAGGTTCTTCAAGGTATCTCCGGGCAGGTAAATATATTGGTTAAGCGATGCGGTGTCTGATACATAATTATGTGTGCCTTTAATTAGCGTTTGAATATTCCCGTTAGCCTTATCAAGCACTATGCTATACACCCCATTATTTAAGGTATTCGGCGTTGCGATAGCTTTTGTTTTGTTATAGGCTTTGCCCGCGCTAATTGTGTAGGTGCTTTTGCCCATTTGCGGAACAGCCTCGGCCAAAATAGCCAGTTCGCCGGTACTTAAGCGTTGCGATGCTATGCGCTTGCCTGTTGCATCTTTAACCGCGTCGCCTGCTTTGCTGAGTGCGGCAGGCACATAAACCACATCTGTACGAGCCCACATTTGGGTATTGTAAACATCAATGGTATTTGCTGTAGCGGATGACGCTTTGGAGGCTTGTACCATCAACGAATCGGCCATTTTTTGAGCCCTTAACGCGAACGACCGTTTCACCGCCCACTCGCCTTTAACCTTGGCATCATCGGGTTCATCGGTACTGTTGTAAGCGCCCCAGGTATGTTCATTAAATAGCAACAGGTTTTTCCATGTATCGTTGAAGGCACTTGCCGGGTAGGCAGCTTTATTGCGGATAGCCCAGATAGCATCACTTTGCTTTAAAATGTCTGACGCGTTGCGGTTGATTGCAGTTTCTTTGGCGGCTGACGATACACCATCCGTCCAGTATTCGGTATAATCGCCCTGATAGGACGGTAGCTTGTCTTTGTATTTTTTCTCCAGATCGGTGAAGAATTGTTTTGTTGAGGTGATGATGAGCTTTGGCGATTCGTAATGTTCGTTCCATGCTTTAACAGCATCCGGTAGCTCCGGGTCTATCGGCGCGTTATCGCTCATGGCCCAGGTAAGGATGCTCATATCATACGGAAAACCCTTTTGCTCAAGGTCGCCAAGGTATTGGAAAATGTAAGGGTTCAGGAAATTCTCTGTTGGTTTACCCGTGTAAAATGGCTTTGGCTCATCAATAGTAAAAAAGTTGGGGATCTTGGTGCCTTTTAAAGCGTAGCCAATGGAGTAGGGCTGGCACTGCCAAAACAACAATTTTTCTTTTCCCGATGGCGATACCCAATAGAACGGCTTATCTTGCCACTTAGCCAGGTTGCCTATCCTGTCGGATGCATTTGGGCCCGATAAAAAGTATTTGATCCCTGTTTGCTCCGCCTGCGCGGCCAGCCCCCATGATGCCCCCGGTACGTCCCCCTGGAACATCGTATGGATCTCGATCCCCTGTTGGCGTGCCAGCCTTTGCGATTCGGCGAACATCTGCATCAACTGCCTCGAATCGGTTAAGCTGGTATTGATGTTGCCGTAAGCACCATCAAGGTTTATCCAGCCTTTTTTTACGGCTTTCCAAAAGCGCGCCTTTTTCTCTGGTGAGGATAGTTTAAGGTAGTTATCAACCACCCAGATCGCTTCAGTAGTCCATTTAAAGCGTGCTTCGGCTGGGTAGTTTTGTGTTTTTTCAGCAAGGGCAATGCTTTCGTCAATGTTCTCCATGTGCAGTTTTAACACCTTGGCCTGCGTGTTGGTGTAGCCGATATCCACGTGCGAATGTGGCAACACATAAACATTCCAGTTACTGCGTGCGGGTTCTACAATACAGCGGGCTTTATATGTTTGATTATCTGTTTTTACAGTAACGCTTGCCTGAGTTGATACTTTAATGGCATCGCCCGGCAGGGCAAGTTCAAATACATCTAAGCCGTCTTTATTTGCTGGTATAGTAATGTGTTCGGTACGGTCATTAAAAGTTACACTTACATCAGCAGCAGCGTAGCTTTTGCCGTTTTTGAAAAATAACCTTGCCATACGGCGGGTTTCGCCGTTATATTTTATATAAGCAATGGTTGGTTGCAAGGTTATTGATGTAAAGTTTGCAGCACTTGCTTGGCTATATGTAGTATTGTTGATACTTATTAAAAAAAATGCCGTTAAAATAACGATATATTTATCCATACGGTATTGATTATGTTGCCTTTATGATTTGGGGCCATGCGGGTTGATATGATTGCAATATAGAAAGAAAATCGACTATTGCGTTCGTTACAATCAGACCGTTTTCAAGGTCGTATCGCCTGCAAGCATCTGTATAAAATTGCCGCGTAACGGTAAATCCAGATAAGGGTAGGTAACCTTACTAAGGTACAAACCCTGTGGGTAGGCTGGTTTAATTAACTGGGGGAGCTGTGGGTCTATCAGATGCGCTTCAAACTCATCAACACTAAGTTTACCGCTGCCGACATCAATCAATTTGCCGGTAATTATCCGCACCATTTTGCCCAAGAAACGATTAGCAGAGATGTGGACACGGAGCCTGTCGCCCGAGGTGTCTGTAAAAACCTCAGCCGCGCCAATGTTGCAAATAGTATGTTGGTTGCGGCCGGGCATTTTACAAAAAGCGCGGTAATCTGTATATTGTAATAACAATTTTGCCGCTCGGTTCATACTGTCCACGTCCCAGTTTTTGATGGGATACATAGAACTGAAACCACTAAGAAAAGGGTCTTTGTAGGTATGGATAAAGTAATCATAGCTCCGTTGTACGGCATCAAAACGGGCGTGTTGCTTTGCATCCACAGGAATGATATCAAACACCGCGATATCATCGGGCAACAAATTATTAAGCCTGAACGCCAGGTCAAAATCCCAGGTATCCGCTATATCCAGGTGGAAAAAGAATTGGCTGGCATGCACCTGCGCGTCGGTACGGCCACAACCTATTATCTGAAGGGGCTTCTTAAAAACCTGGCTCAGGCTTTTTTCTAAAACTTGCTGCACGCCTATCCCATCCGGATGGATCTGCCAGCCGCTGTAGTTGGTGCCATGGTAACCTATATGGAAAAAGTAGCGCAACAGTTGAGTGGGTTAATCGGTAGTTTCCTCGTCGTCTGCTTCCGCATCATCGGGTTTCTCAGGTTTAGGCAGGTTAGCTTTCAGCATTACACGGCCTTTTTTAGTTAGGGTACAGGCAGGCGAACGTTTAGCTTCTTCGCCTTTGCCAATATCTATCAGGTTGAATTTTTTCAGTTCTTGCAAGTCGGGTTTGGTTATGTTAATAGCCAGGCCTTTTTCGGCAATAACTTTTAACGCGGCAACCACTTCTTCGTGTTTCATAAATATTGTGTTACAGCTGCAAAGATATTGCTTTATAAATAGAAAGGCCATTGCTTTCTTGCACCTCCGCTAACCTATACATTAAGCGTTTTTTGCAAATAATGATATGATTTTGGCATTTGTGGCCAATGATACTATGCACATTGTGCTATGTATAGTATATTTAGGTGTTCAATATACACTAAGCAATATTGGGAAGTACGATATCCCGGTTAGGAATATATCGAACAAAAATTTATCACAACAATCACCTTTAAAAAAAACCACAATGAGTACAATCAAAGTAAAAGACGGGACCGAAATTTATTATAAAGACTGGGGTACCGGGCAACCGATAGTTTTCCACCATGGCTGGCCATTAACCGGCGATGATTGGGACGGGCAAATGATGTTTTTCCTGGAGCAGGGTTACCGGGTTATAGCGCATGACCGCCGCGGGCACGGCCGTTCAAGCCAAACAGCAATAGGCCATGATATGGACACCTACGCGGCCGATGTTGCTGAACTTACGGCAGCACTTGATCTGAAAGACGCCATACACATTGGGCATTCTACAGGTGGGGGCGAGGTTATCCGTTACGTTGCCAAATACGGTAAAGGGCGTGTAGCAAAGGCTGTTTTGATCAGCGCTGTTACCCCAATTATGGCACAAACCGAGGGTAACCCGGATGGCATCCCGATGGCTATATTTGATGAGATCCGCCAGGGTACGGCTTATAACAGGCCGCAATACTTCCAGGATTTTACTGTGCCGTTTTATGGTTATAACCGTGCTGGTGCTAAGGTATCGCAAGGGGTAAGGGACAATTGGTGGCGCCAGGGAATGATGGGTGGCATTAAAGCGCATTACGATTGTATCAAGGCATTTTCGGAAACGGATTTTACCGAAGACCTGAAAAGTGTTGATGTACCCGTACTTGTTTTGCACGGCGAAGACGACCAGATAGTACCTTACCAACTTACCGGCGTAAAAGCAGCAAAGCTTGTAAAAGATGGTACGCTGATCACTTATCCGGGTTTCCCCCATGGTATGCCTACAACGGAAGCAGCGACAATCAACAAAGATCTTTTGGCATTTATTAAAGGCTAAATAAAGACTTTTTTTGAGCATTTTAGGTCAAAAAACGCCTTGGAATTAAGTTTTCAAGGCGTTTTTTGTTATCAATAGTTAAAAAAGGGTGTTAGTTATCAATTTTGCTAAATTGATTTAGTAAAATAAAAAGCTTTATATACATTTGTTACTTTAAACCAATACCAACGCTATATTAAATGTTTAAAGCTTTACCGTTTTTTTGTACGATATGCTTTTTTGTACAAGTTGGTTTTGCGCAGCCGGCAAAAACGGCGGTGGGCAACCCGGTAACATTTAAGGTTAACCAGGTATTGCAACGCAATATGGTTATACAGCAAAACAAACCATTTAAAGTTTGGGGGGATGCCACCGCCGGTAATACTGTTTCTGTTAAGGCAGATTGGATGGCAACAGGAATAAGTGTTACAGCAAATGCCGATAATAAGTTTTTAGCCATTATCCCGGTGCCCGAAGCCAGGCCCGGCGATTTTACGGCTCACCAAATAAGCGTACAAAACGGCACACTTACCATAGTTTTATCTAATTTACTTGTAGGCGACGTCTGGTTTTTGAGCGGGCAATCTAACATGCAGTTTCCCATGAAAGAGGTGAAGGATGCCGCCAGCGAAGTCGCTAAGGCGCAGGATGCTAATATCCGAATCCTAAATGTAGGTTTTAACTGGAATACCAAGCCCATAGATACGATTAAAGGCGAATGGCAGGTTTGCTCGCCTGAAACGGTGAAAGAATTTAGTGGCGTGGGCTATTATTTTGGAAAGGGGTTGCAAAATAAGTTGAACATCCCAATCGGCCTTATCTACACCGGCATTGGTGGCTCTTGGGAACAGGCCTACGTGGCACAGGACGTAATGGCAGCCGATACTATGCTAAACAGGGCTTATTTAAAGCCTTTTTTTGACGATCCAAAGTCGAAAGAAAAGCTTGACGGGGTGTTTTCGTTCGATAGAGTTTACCAGCCCTTTCTGATCCACAACGCCATGATCTATCCGTTTTATAACCTGTCTATAAAAGGCATTTGCTGGTACCAGGGCGAGTCTAACCGCGCCGAGCGGGATAGTTATTTGCAACTGAGTTATGCTCAGATAAAGAGCTGGCGGAAAGCATTTTCGCAGGGCGATCTGCCCTTTTATTATGTACAGGTTGCCCCACATGCTTACGGTAAAATGGATTCTACCCTTAACGATTATGCGTTTTTTCGCGAAGTGCAGGAGAAGGTATCAAAAATGGAGAATACTGCCATGGTGGTTACTATGGATGTAGGCGATGCAAAAAATATTCACCCCATAGATAAAAAGCCGGTAGGCGACAGGCTTGCACGTACGGCCCTGAACCGCACTTACGGCGTGCTGAGCGTTAACTATGAAGGCCCGCATGTAGATCATGTGCAGTTTTTGAGGAAGATAGCTATCATAAATTTCATCCCGTCCAGTATAAAATCGGGGCTGCGCACTAATGATGGGAGTGCGCCAAAATACTTTATGTTATCTGGTGAGGACCATAAATTTTATCCTGCGGACGCAAAGATTAATGGTAATATTGTTGAACTGATTGCCAGGCAGGTTAAAAAGCCTGTAGCCGTGCGTTATGCCTTTACCAACTATCCTGTAACAAATTTCGAGAACGGCGATGGCCTTCCTGCGGTACCTTTCCGCACGGATGATTGGCCCGAACCTGTTATCGTGAAAAAATAACACCTGATATGAAATCGTTTAAAATATTATTATGCCTGCTGATGGTTGCAACGCTTAAAGCAAATGCCCAGCAAACCGAAGAGCAGAAAAAAGCCGAGGCTTGGGCTAATTTCCAAAAGGCGGTAGAAGAACGCTACCATAACGATTGGGCCTGGCTTAACCGTTATGCGGGCGATAACTTAAAAATGCCCGCACCTGCGCCCGGCGAGAAGCGCGTGGTGTATATGGGCGATTCGATAACTGATAACTGGATCAATACCGACCCGGATTTTTTTAAATCGAGATCATACATAGATCGTGGTATTGGGGGGCAAACAACCCCGCAAATGCTGGTTAGGTTTAGGGAAGATGTAATAAACCTGCAACCTAAAGTGGTTATTATACTGGCGGGTATAAATGACATTGCCGGCAATACGGGCCCGTCTGTTTTAGAAAATGTAGCGGGCAATATCTTCTCGATGGCCCAACTGGCAAAAACTGCTAATATTAAGGTGATACTTTGCTCGGTTTTACCTGCTTATGCCATTGGATGGAAACCGGGTGTTGATCCTAAAGAGCCTATTGCAAAGCTTAATGCTATGTTAAAGGATTACGCATTGAAAAACAAGTTAGGCTATGTTGATTACTATGCGGCCATGGTTGATGATAAGTTGGCTTTGAGGGATGGATTAGGTACAGATGGCCTGCACCCAAACCTGGCAGGGTATAAAATAATGGAACCACTTGCCGACGAGGCAATTAAAAAGGCGTTGAAATAGTCTTTTTGGACTAATCGCTAAAACGATTTATATGATAAAATACTTGTTGAGGACATTTCTATTGATCTTTTCTGCCGGGGTAGCTACTTCAGTTAACGCCCAGAAGGTAAAGCCTTTTAAGGCAGGCGACAGGGTAGCATTTGTTGGTAACAGCATTACCGACGGGGGGCATTACCATTCGTATATATGGCTTTATTACATGACGCGGATGCCCTACATGCGGGTAGATTTTATAAATGCAGGTATAGGTGGGGACGTGGCAAAACAGATTGACGAACGCCTTCAAGAGGATGTATTTGATAAGCATCCAACCGTGATGACGCTAACCTTTGGCATGAATGATACGGGTTACCAATGGCTTAACGGTGCAAAAGCCGACTCGAATTATAATGTCAAGGTTGCCACGTCATACCAAAGCTTTTTAGAGATCCAAAAACACCTTAAGGCACACCCCGAAGTACGCAAAGTGATGATCGGTTCGTCACCTTATGATGGTACTTCTAAGATAAAACCGGGTGTTATTTTTAATAAGAACGCGGCTATGCAACGCATTGTCGGTTTTCAAAAAGATGCCGCCAAAGCAAACGGCTGGGAGTTTATGGATTTTAGCAAGCCCATGATCTCTATTAATCAGCAACAGCAATTAAAGGATTCTACCTTCTCGATGCAAAGCTTCGACAGGGTGCACCCAACGGTAGACGGGCACATGGTGATGGCTTACCTGTTTTTAAAAGCGCAGGGTTTTACAAACAAGAAAGTTGCCGCGGTTAATATCGATAGCAAAAAAAATGCGGTCATCAATAACGAGAATTGCGTGATAACCGGGCTAAGATCTGACAAAACCGGGCTTAGCTACACTTACAAGGCCAACGCGTTGCCTTATCCAATTGATACCTTGGTGCAAAGCATCGGTAAACAGGGGCGGTCGCAAGCTGACGGTTTAAAATTAGTGCCTTTTCAGCAGGAGTTTAACCAGGAATTATTACAAGTACAAAACCTAAACGGTGGTAATAAATACGAAGTTAAAATAGATGGCAAATTGGTTGGTATATGGGCGGGTAGTCAGTTACAAACAGGTATAAACCTGGCTGAAGTGCATGCAACCCCACAATATCAGCAGGCCCTTACCGTAATGCACCTGAACGAGGAGCGCTGGGCTGTAGAACGCCGACTGCGCGAGTACTGGTGGCTGCACTATTCCATCCTGAAACCACACGGCTTGCTGCATAATGATGGCGAAGCAACTATCGATTCAGTACAGCATTATGCTAAAAAGGATTTCTTTGTAGGCGCTGTATTAAATACTTATTACAAAGCCCGCCTGAAGCCTGTACGTGATGCATGGCAAAAAGAAATGGACCTGCTTACCAACCAAATTTACCTTATCAACCGCCCGGTAGCCCATAAAGTGGAAATACTGAAGGTTAATACAGATCAGCATGTACTTACTCAAAAATAAGATTTTAAAATTTATAGGGGTATCGGCCTGTGCCCTTTTTATCGGCACCAATGCGTCAGCACAAACTGCCTATTATATCGATGGTTACCATGGCGGCATTTGGGGGCATTACCCCGACTGGAATACCCGCTTTATGGCCGATCTGCTGAAAAGCAACCCAAACTGGAAAATCAACATCGAGCTTGAACCTGAAACATGGGCAAGGGCACAAGCAATAGACCCGGCTGCCTTTGCGGATTTTAAAGCCCTGTTTGCAGATCAGTCGCTTAACGGCCGTATCGAATATGTTAACCCGGCTTATGCACAAAGTTATAATTATAACATCTCCGGCGAGAGCATCATCCGCCAGTTTAGCTATGGTATCAGCTTGGTGAAAAAGCATTTCCCGACCGCTGTTTTTAGCAGTTACTCGTCCGAAGAACCTTGCTTTACAAGCGCGTTACCACAGATACTAAAATCGTTTGGGTTTAAATACGCATCGCTTAAAAACCCAAATACTTGCTGGGGCGGGTACACCCGCAGCCATGCCGGCGAATTGGTAAATTGGATAGGGCCAGATGGTAGCTCTATCATTACCTCGCCAAGATACGAGGGCGAAAAATTAGCGCCGAGATCAACCTGGCAGACCATCGCCTGGAATAACTCGCCGCAATATATCAACGCTGCCTTTGCCGCAGGCATGCCGCACCCTGTGGGGATGACCTTACAGGATGCCGGCTGGAAAAATGGCCCATTTATAGGCAAGGGCATTAAAAATGGCATAACAAGTATTTATACTACCTGGCGCAATTACTTTGATAACATTGCCAAGAACGACGCACGGCAGGACTGGAAACTATCGCAAGAAGATATCCAGGTGAGCCTGGTTTGGGGTTCGCAGGTGATGCAGCAGATAGCCCAGCAAGTGCGCGTTTCAGAAAACAAGTTGATAGAAGCCGAGAAAATAGCATCTATCGCAAAAATATATGCCGGGTATAAATGGCCGCAGGCAAAGCTCGATTCGGCATGGCGCACCTTGCTGCTGTCGCAACATCATGATTGTTGGATAGTGCCCTACAACGGTAAAAAGGGCGATACCTGGGCAGATAAGGTAGTCGACTGGACAGCTAATACTACCAGAATTTGTGACAGCATTATTAATAACGCCCAAGCGCTAATCAACAATAAAACGTCCTCCGGTAATTATTTCACAGTTTACAATACCACAGGTATTGATCGTGATGAAGTAGTTTTTATTGAGGCACCTAAGGGTATCGATATAAAGCAATTATCTATATTCAACAGTACAGGTTTACAAATGCCCGCACAGTTAGACAGTGATAAAACAAAGTTGTTTTTTAAAGCGCAGGTACCTGCAATGGGGTATGCCGTTTATCAATTAAAGGCGCAACAAGTATCGGTAATAACGGGCGCGTCGGTTACTGTTTTGAAAAATGGTCTTTACCTGATGGAAACAGATCTGTACAAGATCATTATCGACCCGGCGCATGGCGGCACTCTCAAAAGCATCGTAGCCAAAACATTAAACAACAAGCAGTTTGTAGATCAAAAAAATGCACGTGCCTTTAATGAGCTTCGCGGTAATTTTTATAGTGATGGCGGCTTTAAATCTACAGCAGATAACCCGGCCAAAATTGAGATACTTGAACAAGGGCCGCTGCAAATTAAACTATCTATCAAAGGCACTTTAAACGGTAGCGATTACACGCAATTATTAACCGTGACACAAGGAAATCCACGTATAGACCTCAGCGTAAATATCAATTGGACAGGCAACCCTGGCATTGGACAGGCAACCCCGCCAAACACTTACAGACTGGATAATCCCGAAAAAGCTTTTTACAACGACAAAGAAAAGCTATTGGCTTATTTCCCCCTAAACCTTTCACAACAAAATGTCTACAAAAACGCGCCGTTTGATGTTACTGAAAGTAAACTAAATAACACCTTTTTCACCCGTTGGGATAGCATCAAAAATAACGTTATTTTAAACTGGGTGGATGTTACCGATAAGGATAACCAATATGGCATGGCCCTGTTTACAGACCATACAACCAGTTACGCGCATGGCGAGAATTTTCCATTAGGGTTAAACATCCAATACTCGGGTTTGGGCTTATGGGGAAAGGACCATAGTATCACCGGCCCAACTACCATTAATTATGCCCTGGTACCGCATGCTGGGAAGTGGGACAAAGCCGCCATCCAGCAGCAAAATAACGAGTGGAACGAACCGCTGTTGGTAGCAGCACTGTCATCTGTACCAACGTTATCTGGTAAATCGCTGGTTAAAGTACCTGTTGGTTATGAAATTTCGGCAGTTAATTTTGATGGGAATGATATGATGGTACGGTTGTTTAATACAGGGGCAGCTAATGTAAAAAGCAAAGTCACCTTCAATTGCAAGGCCGATAAAATTGTGTTAAGCGAGTTGAATGGTAAGGCGCTACAAACCTTGGTATCCACTAAAACTAAGAACGGGGAAACATCTATAAGTATAGCTATGCCAAAATTCGGCATTCATACCATTCGTTTAGTTAATGCAAAAGCCATTTAAAAGCTGGCTTAACATCAACATATAAAATAAATTCTATAAAATTTGCTAA
Organism: Mucilaginibacter sp. UYNi724; assembly: GCF_054057495.1. Classification (NCBI taxonomy): domain Bacteria; kingdom Pseudomonadati; phylum Bacteroidota; class Sphingobacteriia; order Sphingobacteriales; family Sphingobacteriaceae; genus Mucilaginibacter; species Mucilaginibacter sp. UYNi724. Next base: position 235,985 of record NZ_JBSRZI010000005.1, read on the forward strand.
ATCGTTTTTTCTTGTATATTTGGACGTATTAATACCAATTAATAAACAACAACCGATTTTATCCAGTCACACTAAAATTTGATGATTGGAGTTTGGGCAAAATAGCTGGTTATGCTATTAGCTTAAGAATTCGGGCAACCCAATTATTGTTCATTACAATGTTTCGTAATATAAAAAAATACCTTGCATTAAGCATTTCGCTCGGCCTTGCCGCGGTGCAGCCGCTGTGTGCGCAAAACCTTGCCAAGTACGTAAACCCTTTTATAGGTGCCAGTACCAGCACGGCAGATGCAGGCGTCTACCATGGACTTGGTAAAACCTTCCCCGGTGCAACAACGCCTTATGGCATGGTGCAGGTAAGCCCTAATACTATTACCGGCGGAGACAATGGCTCGGGTTATAGCTACGAGCAGAAAAGCATCGAGGGGTTTGCCTTTACGCAAATGAGCGGCATAGGCTGGTATGGCGATCTGGGTAATTTTTTGGTGATGCCAACCACGGGCAAGCTTAAAACAAAGGCCGGTACCATTGCCCACCCGGAAGGTGGCTACCGCTCCCAATATTCTAAACAAAGCGAAAAGGCATCGGCGGGGTACTACAGCACCTTATTAACAGATTATAACATTAAGGCAGAAATGACAGCCGCGCCGCATAGCGGTATGCTGCGTTTCACGTTTCCTAAAAATACATTATCGCGCATCCAGATAGATCTTGCACGCAGGGTAGGTGGTACATCAACTTTGCAATATGTAAAGGTGGTAGATAACTACACCATACAAGGCTGGATGAAATGTACGCCCGATGGTGGCGGCTGGGGCAACGGGGACGGCCACGCAGATTATGTGGTATACTTCTTTGCTAAGTTTAACAAGCCACTGAAAGATTTTGGTGTTTGGAGCGCCGATATCCCCGATAATTGGGTGCGCAAACGCGAAGAAGTAGGCAGCGATAAATACCAGGACAAGGTGGCTAACGCGGCAATATTCAAGGGAATTGAAGAAAAGCAAGGCAAACACCTTGGTTTTTATACCCAGTTTGCCACCAAAGCGGGCGAACAGGTGCTGATGAAATCGGGCATTTCGTTTGTTAGTATCGCGGGAGCAAAAAATAACCTGCTTGCCGAAATTAAGGACTGGAATTTTGATGCCGCACATCAGCGCGCCGTTGCCTTATGGGATAAGGCTTTAGCTAAAGTAAGCATCCAGGGTGGTACAGTTGATCAAAAGAAAGTGTTTTATACCGCTCTTTATCATACCATGATAGACCCGCGCATCATCAGTGACGTAGATGGTAAATATCCCGGTGGCGATGGTAAATCGCACTACACCACGGCATTTAAAAAGCGCACGATATTTAGCGGATGGGATGTTTTCCGCAGCCAGATGCCTTTGCAAACCATCATCAACCCATCGTTAGTTAACGATCTGATGAACTCGATGGTTACCCTTGCCGATCAAAAACAGAAAAACTATTTTGAACGATGGGAGCTATTAAACGCCTACACGGGCTGTATGCTGGGCAACCCCATGACCTCCGTTTTTGCTGATGCGTATGCCAAAGGGATCCGCAATTACGATGTGAATAAAGCTTATGCGTTGTCCGTTGGCTCGGTAGAGAAATTTGGTAATGGCGATAAGGGTTATACCCCGAGTGTAATTGGTATTGCACAAACTTTGGAGTATGCTTACAACGAATGGTGTGTTGCGCAGCTGGCCAATTGGTTAAAGCATCCGGCAGATCAGCGAAAATATACTGCTCGAAGCCTATCCTACCAAAATATTTTTGATAAGGATAAAGGATGGTTCCGCCCCAAGGACGAGAACGGGAAATGGGTTGCCTGGCCCGATTCTGGCAGGATGACGCAATGGTATGGCACTTTTGAGACCAACCCATATCAACAGGGTTGGTTTGTGCCGCACGATGTTAATGGCATGGTGCAGCTAATGGGCGGTAAAGAAAAAGTACTTGCCGATCTGGACAACCTGTTTGCCAAAACCCCCGATAATATGATGTGGAACGATTACTATAATCATGCTAACGAGCCGGTGCACCATGTACCGTTCCTTTACAACCGTTTGGGCCAGCCGTGGCTTACTCAAAAGTGGACGCGCGAGATCTGTCGCCGTGCATACAAAAACTCGGTTGAAGGTTTGGTAGGTAACGAGGATGTTGGGCAAATGTCAGCATGGTACGTGTTGGCCGCTACAGGCTTGCACCCGGTTTGCCCCGGCGATACCCGCCAGGAGATCACCAGCCCGATGTTTGATAAAGTAACCCTAAGGCTCGATCCAAAATATGCTAAGGGGCAATCCTTTACCATATCGGCGAAAAATAATTCGGCCACAAATATTTACATACAAAGCGCGAAGCTTAATGGCAGCGCATACAACAAATGTTACCTCGATTATAAAGATCTGGCAGCGGGCGGTACATTGGAGCTTACCATGGGCGCGCAGCCAAATAAAAACTGGGGTACAAACTAAATTTTATGAAGAAACTCTATTCGCTGTTAATTGGTATTGGTTTAAGTGCTGGTGTTAGCGCCCAAAATATAGCGCCGTTTAAAACCGGCGACAGGATAGCCTTTGTAGGTAACAGCATTACCGATGGCGGCCACTATCACTCGTACATCTGGCTATATTACATGACGCATTTCCCAAACCAGCGTATCACGTGTTATAACGTAGGTATTGGTGGTGATGACATTAACCAGATGGCTTATCGTATTGATGCCGATGCGCTGGCCCGCAAGCCAACCGTTTTAACGCTTACCTGGGGCATGAATGATACCGGTTATTTTGAATGGTACCGCCCGGACGGACAGGACTTTATTGATAAGCGCCTTGTTAACAGCTATAAAACCTATGCGGCGCTCGAAGACAAACTGAAAAAACATACGGAGATCCGCAAGATATTGATAGGTGGCTCGCCTTATGATGAGACCACCAAATTCACCAATAAAAATATCTACCCGCACAAAAGCGATGCTTTGGCCAAAGTGATAGATCACCAGCGGCAATCAGCAAAAAACAACGGCTGGGGCTTTGTAGATTTTTTCCATCCGATGGATGCGATAAACAAGCGTGAACAGTTAAAAGACAGCACGTTTAGCCTAACCCCCGGCGACCGGATCCATCCGGATAATAACGGGCATCTTGTAATGGCCTACCTTTTCCTAAAAGCACAGGGACTAAGTAATAATGTGGTGGCCGACATTAATATTAACGCCGCAAGCAAAACGGTATCAAAGGCAGCTAATTGCTCAGTTTTAAATTTAACGTCTACAAATAAATCCTTATCATTCAATTACCTGTCAAAATCCTTACCATACCCACTGGATACCATTCCGCGCGGTTGGGGCAACAACAAAAAGCAATCGGATGCATTAAAGGTAGTACCGTTTAACGATGAATTTAACAGGGAAATGTTGACAGTAAAAAGCCTTTTAAACGGCCAATATGACCTTTTGATCGACGGTGAAAAGATGGGCAGCTGGTCGGCGTCGGCATTTGCCAATGGTATTAACCTGGCCGAGATCTCTATCACACCACAGTACCAGCAAGCTATCCAGATCCGCGAATTGAACGAGGAGCGTTGGGAAATTGAGCGGCGCCTGCGAAATTACATGTGGATGGAGTACGACTTTTTAAAGGATAAAGGGATGCTGTTTAAAGATAGCAACGCCGCTATGGATTCGGTTAAGATCCATTCCGCAAAAAATATTTTCGTGAACGGTAATAAAGATAACTACACCCGCGCCCGCTATAAAAATGTACGCGATGCCTGGCAAAAAGAAATGAATGTATTAACAGACCAGATCTACGCAATTAACAAACCGCAAACCCACCACATTCAGATAGTTGCTTCAAAATAACATTCCTATTAAGATGAATACTAAAAAAATATTTACGCTTTTTTTGATCTTTGCAAGTTCGTTTTGGCTAAAAGCTACCGCCGGTAATGTTGATACCGCCTTAACCCATAGCACGGTTATGAATAAAGATATGAAAGCGGTGGTTGTAAAACCGGCAGATTATTCAGCATCAAAAAAATACCCGGTAATGTATCTTTTGCATGGGTTTAGCGGTAACTACAGCGACTGGATCAAAAAGATTCCCGCTATTACAAAACTGGCAGATACCTATCACATGCTTATAGTTTGCCCCGATGGCAATTTTGCCGGCTGGTATTTTGATAGCCCGATAAGCAAGGAGTGGATGTATGAAACCTACATAGGTACCGAATTGGTAAGCTATATTGATAAACACTACTCAACCATAGCCAATCGTAAAGGAAGGGCCATTACCGGCCTTAGTATGGGCGGCCACGGCGCACTTTTCCTGGCATTTAAACACCAGGATGTTTTTGGTGCTGCGGGCAGCATGAGCGGGGTTGTTGATATACGCCAGTTTGCCGATAGTTACGGTATTGAACAGGTTTTAGGCAAGTACAGCGAACACCCCGAAGTGTGGGAGCAGCACTGCGTAGTTAGCTTGGTGTACCTGCTAAAACCCAACGCGCTTGCCCTAACATTTGATTGCGGTTACGACGATGGTATGTACAGCGGCAACCAGGAATTACACGAAAAATTGATGGAACGGAAGATTCCGCATGATTACACAGTAAGGCCGGGAGGGCATTCCTGGGAATATTGGGGGAACTCTATAAACTACCAGTCGTTGTTTTTTAGCAGGTATTTTAATAGCGAAAAATAATTTAGAAGAATACTTTTTAAAAAGATTGCTTATTGCCTGTATAAAACTTATTAAAATGTTAAACAATTGCTGCCGAAGGCTGCAATTTATTAAAAGTTAAAAAAAACCAGAAAAACTTTGCTAAATCGTTTTTACGACTTATATTAGCACATAATTACAAACCAATAATTATAAACCATTTATTTAAATTTTAAGGCAGCGTATTAATCGTGCAATCTTTTGAAGTTTGCTAAAACGATTTTTAACGCTTAAACTATAAAATATCGGGGCCTAATGGGCTTTTAATGTATAACCCTATAGTATGAAAAAAATTTACTTACAGTTATTTGCTTGTTCCTTCTTTCTGGTGTTGTTTCTTCTTGCATCCTGCAAAAAAGACGGCTTCCTGGGGCAAACAACAACATCTAACCTTACCGAAGAAACTGTTTTTAAAGATAGTGCCAACACCGTGCGCTTTTTAGCAGGTATTTATGAAAACGTTGGGTTTAGCGCATCTGCAAGCCGGTTTATTTACGGTCCTAACCAAACCCCAAACGGTGGGCTTGATGCGTCATCAGACGAGGCGGAGGTTTTTAGTTCGGGCGGTTCTACTGCCCTGGCCTGGGAAACAGGTACCATTAATGCAGCGGTAGTTACCGATGATGCTTATAAAAAATCATACACTAATATCCGGTCGGTTAACCAACTGCTTAAAAACCTGCCAAAATCGCCCATTAACTCATTTACAAAAACACAAATGGTGGCTGAGGCCCACTTTTTAAGGGCTTGGTACTATTCTATTTTGCTTAAACATTATGGTGGTATCCACTTGGCGGGCGATAGTTTATTTAACTATACCGATAAGATCCCCGCGGCCCGTAATACTTATGAGGAGTGTGTGAATTATATCCTTTCCGAATGTGACCTTGCAGCGCAGGATCTGCCAAATGCGCAAAGCGGCATCAATTATGGCCGTGCTTCAAAAGGGGCTTGTTTGGCTTTAAAAGCCCGTGTGTTATTATATGCTGCAAGCCCGCTATTTAACGAAGCGCCGCTTAAAGGTACCAAAAATGATGCTGTAGTAGGGTATCCTTCATATGATAAAGAAAGATGGAAAAAAGCACAGGATGCCGCCGCCGCGGTGATAGGCCTGGGCGCATACTCGTTAAATTTAGATAATTCTACGCCGGGTGTTGGTTTTCGCGACCTGTTTACCAAGCGTTATAATACCGAATATATTTTCCAGTTAATGAGACCCAATGACAATGTGGATCTTGAAAACCTTTTTCAGCCGCCATCACGTACAGGTAAAAATGGAGCATTCCCTTTACAAGGTTTGGTTGATGCCTTCCCAATGAAGAATGGTAAAGCTATTACAGACCCCGCATCAACGTACAACCCGCAAGATCCGTACACCGGCCGCGACCAGCGATTGGATTACACCGTTGTGCGCGACCAAACTTTAATGCAAAACAGGCTTGTATCGGGCTTCTCGCCAGTAAATATCTTCCAGGGTAATTTTAACGGTACCAAAACCGGTCCTGATGCAGTTCACGTGGGTACATCTACAGGATATTATACCAATAAAATGCTATCGCCAAATGCTGTAGCCAATGATTTTATCCATCGTACAGAAAGATGTTTGCCGTTAATTCGTTTCGCTGAAATGTACCTTGACTACGCTGAGGCGGCCAATGAATATAATGGGCCGGATGGAACTGTTTATACAGCAGTTGAAAAGGTGAGGGAACGTGCGGGGTTATCGCCATACCAGTTGCCCGCCGGTTTAAGCCAGGTGCAAATGCGCGAGGTTATCCGCAACGAACGCCGTGTAGAGCTTGCTTTTGAAGAGCACCGTTTTTGGGATGTACGCCGCTGGAAAATTGCCGAGCAAACCGATAATATTCAAACCAAAGGGATGGAGGTTAACCGCGATGGTAGTAATGTTACTTATAAAATTTTTGATGTACGTAAACGAAATTTCCGCCCGGCAATGTATCTGTGGCCTTTACCGCAGGCCGAGGTGGCAAAATCGCCAGATGTGATCCAAAACCCTGGTTATTAATTTTTATATACAGTTGATGAAAAGTAATCATAACATAAAAAAGATGCTGTTGCTGCTTGTATTAGTAATAATGGCGGCATCATGCAAAACAGAAAAGGTACTGCCAAAACAGGAAGCCCTGAAAGATATAACCGGCAGCTGGCAGGTGATAAAAGCAACCCGTAACGGTACCGACCTGGCCGGGCTGGTTGATTTTAGCCAGTTTAGGATCCAGTTTGAGAATGGTACTTATAAATTGATAAGCAAACTGCCATTTATTGTTAACAAAGACGGTGCTTACGCGCTTGACGACCCTTTATACCCGTTTAAAATAACGTTTACAGCTGCAGGTGCCGAACCACTTTCCACCGCTTTTAACTATCCTATTGTGAACGGCAAAAGGCAGCTATCATTAACTTTTAGCCCGGGCTGTGCCAACAACTCATATGTGTACGTACTGCAGCAAACTAATTAATAAACAGCAAAAAAAAATACTATGATATCATTTTTACATATAAAAGGCAAGGGGTTGTGGAGAGCATGTGCCTTTCTGATATTGGGCATAGTGCTTGCTTGTTGCGGTGAAGAAATTACCAGCCTTGAGCAACCAAATACTGCCGTAGTTGGCAGCAATATTAATATTAAAGTCAACTTTAAGATCCCAACCGCAGGTGACGGAACGGGCAATTACCTCATATTTGCCATGCTGGTGCCAAAGGGATGGAAAATGGCAGACAACGCCAAAATTAGCTACAGCAGTCAGTCGCTGGGCGGCGGCACTATGTCTCTTCTTCCGGCAAACTCACTGCCTAAAAATGGTGGTGGCTTAAGCTGGCCTGCCTATACCAAAAAGATGTTTGGCAATGCCGGCAACCTCATTGATGATATGGAGTGGGTGGTTTATCAATCAGAAAAAAACTACGCGTATGGCGGTGGTTTTACTTTTGAAGGCAATGTGACTATAAACCTTAAAGTTGCTGCCGATGGTAACCCCACAATTGTAAAGTTAAGTTACGTTATATCTGATAGTGTCAATGCTTATACAAGCAACGAGTTTGGTACCTATTACAGCCAAATAAATTCGCCCACATGTTTTGAAGCTACGGGCGGCACCGGCGATCTCGTAGATTTTTGTAACCCGCAACTTACGGTGATAGATCCGCCAAAATCATTAGACAACGATTTTGTTTCGCTAACCTTTGATAATACAGTAGTAACTACAAGCCTTAAAGATGAGGCTGAAGTTTACCTGTGCGCAACGGCTTACACCAATGATGGTAAAACAATAAAAGTTTGCGGGCAAACAGATAAAACCAGAATGGCGGAGACAGCACCTAACAGCAAACATTACCGGATAACTTTTTGGCCAAAAGCACTATTTAATACAACTGATGCGCAAACTATAACCAAGATAGAGTACTTCGTAACCGATAAAACGGGTACGAAAAGGGTTGGCTATGGTAACACTCAGGATCCGTTTGTGTACACCTTTAAGTGCGGATAAACAGCCTTTTATACTACCGGTGCGTTTAGAATAACCTATTTACGCCCTGCTAAAACGATATTTTATTTTTTGCCAACAATTTAAACTTTATACAATGGCTAAATGCTACTTAAGTAAATATTTTACGGCTTTAGTGATGCTAATGCTGGCGCTGGTAACAACCGGCCGCGCCATGCAGCAGGATACTATAGCAACGTATGTTGCCCGCCCCGGTATAGCCGGCGGAGTTGTGCTTGACGAATATGGCAAGCCGTTTAAGGGTGTCAAGGTATCTGTAAAGGGTAAAACCGATATGATAACTACCGATGGGGTAGGCCACTTTGAAATTACCGCCGCCAATAACGCTGTATTGATATTTATGTACCCAAATTACAATGTGCAGCAAGTTACGGTAAAAGGCGACCGCGAAATTACGGTTAGGCTTATTGATACCTATATCAAAACGCCGGCTAAGATTGATGTTTTGTATGGCACAGCCGATGCAAGCAAAAGCCTTGGCGCTATATCAACAATTTACACCAACCAGCTTACAACTACGCCTGCAACATTATATACATATGCTTTGCCCGGGCAGCTTGCAGGTTTGTATACGCAACAGTTTAGAGGGTTTGCGGCGCCGCAAACGGCTGCTCAAACACAAAGCGACTTTATCGGTAACGTAGTGTTACACAACAACTATTCGGCTAATGATAATACCGAGTTTGGCTTGTCATTACGCGGGCAGGCTCCAATTACTATCATTGATGGTGTGCAGCGAGAAATATCTTCTCTCGACCCGGAAAGTATCGAGTCGGTTTCAGTTTTAAAAGACGGGCTTTCTACTATCCTTTTAGGCGTAAATAGCTCAAGGGGTGTTATATTGATAACTACTAAGCGTGCCCTTGCAGGTACGCCACGTATCTCATTCACGGCGCAAACCGGGTTGCAAACTTCATTGGGCCTGCCAACACCTTTGCCTGCCTACCAGTATGCCTACCTGTATAACGAAGCATTGCAGAACGACGGGAAAATACCTATTTACAGCGGCGCAGATATTGCAGCTTACCGCGACCATTCTGACCCAAGCCGCCACCCGGATGTTAACTGGTACAATACCCTGCTTCGCAAAAATTCGCCTATGAACAGCTACAAGCTTAATGTAAGCGGCGGTACAGATATTGCCCGTTACAACGTATCGTTAAACTACCTTAACCAGGATGGGATGTTTAAAACAGCGGCAGAATCACCATATAACACCAATAACAACCTTAGCCGCTACATCATCAACTCAGATCTGACGGTTAACGTAACTAAAAAGTTTGTTGTAGATCTGCAAATGTTTGGCCGTATCCAATCTGGTAACCAGCCGGGCGCAGGGTATGATAATATCCTTGGTCAATTATATTCTACACCGAATAATGCTTATCCTATTTATAACCCCGATAACTCTTTTGCAGGCACAACAACATTTAATAACAATCTTTTAGCGCAATCGCAATATTCGGGTTACCAGCGTACCAACAGTAACGATGTATTAGCCAACCTGGATCTTACCTATGATATGAGCAGTGTAACCCCGGGCCTTTCCGGCAAGGCGAGAGGTAACCTGGCACTTTCTTCGCAAAGTGCTTTATTCAGATCGTTACAAAACAATTCTTTTTTAATAAAGACCGATGACACCTATGCCGCTGTGGGCACATCGTCATCACAGAAAAATGTTTTTAGCAGTGTATCAAGCGCCCGTTATTCATTCGCGCAGCTATCATTAAACTACGACAGGACATTTGGTAAACATAATTTTACGGGCCAGGCATTATACGATACCCGTTCGGTAAACCTTAACTTCGATTTAACCAGCACAACCACCAACGAGGCGTTTAAAGCAGGGTACAACTACGATGGTAAATACTTTATAGAAGGCGCTGTAAACCGCAGCGGTTACGACAGGTATCCGCCAAATAAACAATTCGGCTTGTTTTACGCCGGAGGTTTAGGCTGGCAAATGGCTAAAGAAAGCTTTATTAAAGATAACTTTAGCTGGATAAACTCATGGAAATGGCGTGCTACTTATGGCCTTACCGGTAATGCCAACGTAGATAACTTTGGCTACTATAACTTCTTACAAACTTACGGCTCGCCAAATGGCTACCAATATGTTACAGGTAATGTACGTGCCGGTGTGCAAGGTGAATTTGCCAATCAGTTAGCTAATCCGCTTATCAGCTGGGAAAAAGCAGATAAGATAGACATAGGTGCCGACATTGAATTGTTTGACAAACACCTTAAAATTACTGCAGACTATTATCACGACAGGTATAAAGATCTACTACAAATACGTGGCCGCAATAGCTTATTGTTAGGAACACCATACTCGGTAGAAAATATCGGTGTAGTGCTTAACCAGGGCGAGGAACTGACGTTAACCTACCAAAACCATATCAATAACTTTAATTATTTTATATCGGGCAATGCATCGCTTCAGTATTCAAAATCTGTTTATAGCGATGAAACACCAACGCCATACCCTTGGCTGCGCCGTACGGGCCAGTCAACCGGTGCTATATATGGCTACACGGCTTTAGGTTTCTTTAAAGACGCGCAAGAGGCTGCTACAAGTGCAACCACCACAGGTTACACCGCGCAGGCAGGCGATGTAAAGTACCAGGATTTAAATAACGACGGGGTAATTAACCAATTTGATATCTCGGCCATCGGCAATAAAAAACCGCTATTGTTTTATGGCGCATCATTAGGGTTTAACTACAAAGGGTTCAGCTTTAGTATGATCGTTCAGGGTGTTAAAAACCGCGAGATCTTGTTCAATAACTCCATGGTGAACGGCTTTGCAGGCATCGGCTTCCTGGGGCTTAATTACGCAGGCCAGGGTTATGATAACCTAACCGGCAGGTGGACGCCCGAAACAGCGGCAACTGCAACGCTTCCACGCTTGTCTTTAGGTAACGCCAACAACACGGCAAACTCTACCCTTTACCTGCGCAGGGGCGACTACTTGAGGCTTAAAAATACAGAGGTAGGCTACAACCTGCCTTATCAATGGGTACATAAGTTAAAATTATCGGGCGTAAGGGTATTTGCTAATGGCGAAAACCTGGTAACCTTATATGGCTACAAAGGGATAGACCCTGAGGTAAGCAACGGCGCTTACCCCATACAAAGGGTAGTAAACGCAGGTATTACTGTTAAGCTTTAATTTTTGGCCATTAAAAAATTATGATCATGAAACATCAAAAAAACATTATAGCAGCCATTGCACTAATATTGGCAATTGCAGGTTGCAAAAAATACGAGCAGTTCCCGGTTGATAAAGTTGGGATAGATAAAATTTTCGACCCGAGGGATTCGGCCGGTTCAAATGCGCAGAAATACCTGTACGGGATTTACTCGGTATTAAAAAACGGTCATAACCGTGTAGCGGGCGATTATCTCGACGCCGCATCTGATGATGCTATTTCTTCAGCATCAAGCCCAACCAATGTGGTTACCATACTTTCCACCGGTGCTTATAACTCCTATAGTTTACCCAATGAAGAAAACCTTTTTGGCTCATACTATGCGGGCATCCGCCAGGCCAACGAATTTGTAAACCATATTGATGTTGTGCCTGTACTGGCCAAGTATAAAGGCTATTCAATGAAATATGTTTGGAAGAGCGAAGCGCGTTTATTGCGCGCGTATTTTTATTTTGAACTGATAAAACGTTATGGCGGTATACCTTTAATGGGTAACAAGGTATATACCATTACGGATGATATAACCTTGCCACGCAACAGCTTTGATGATTGTGTTAAATACATTGTAAGCGAGTGCGACGCTATAAAAGATACGCTGTTAACATACCCAATTGCCGACCCGGATGCCGATAGCCACCGCGTAATCAAAGGTACCGCAATGGCATTAAAAGCACGTGTGTTGTTATATGCCGCAAGCCCATTATTTAACGGTGGCAACATTGATGCGTCAAACCCCTTAACAGGCTATACCGATTTTCAGGCGTCGCGATGGGCTGCCGCTGCCGCCGCCGCTAAAGATGTAATGGACCTGGGCACATACTCGTTATTACCGGAATTTAAAGATGTGTTCCTGACACAGAACAACCCCGAAATACTATTTATGCGCCAGGGCGATAATAGTAACAGTGTAGAGATTACCAACGGGCCTGTTGGTTTTACCGCAGCAACTGGTAAAGGCCAAACCAGCCCAACGCAAGATTTGGTTGATGCGTTCCCGATGGCGAACGGTTTGCCTATTGGCGATGCTGCATCAGGCTATGATAGCAACAAGCCCTACACTGACCGCGACCCAAGGCTTACCAAAACCATTCTTTATAACGGTGCAGATTGGTTAAACACGCAATTACAAACCTACGAAGGTGGCCAAAGTAAACCGAATGGTGCTTTGCAGCAAACCAAAACCGGCTACTACATGCGGAAGTTTATGGGCAATTTTGAGAACACCAACAACTACAGCGCCCACAGTACAGATTGGCTGATCATGCGTTATTCTGACCTGTTATTAGGTTACGCCGAAGCGCTTAATGAATCTGCCGGGCCAACTACCGACGTTTATAACACGTTAATAAGTATACGCAAACGTGCGGGTATTACAGCTGGTGCAACCAACCAATATGGTTTAAAAGCCGGGATGACAAAAGATGAAATGCGCACCGTAATACAAGGTGAACGCCGCGTTGAACTCGCTTTCGAAGAGAACCGCTATTGGGATATTCGCCGTTGGAAACTGGCCGAAACAAACATGAACCAGCCACGCAAAGGGGTTAGTATAGTAAAGGTGGGTGCTATATTTAATTATAACCCGATAAATGTACTGGCGACCAAGTTTATTACGCCAAAAATGTATTTGTACCCTATCCCGTATGACGAAGTGCAAAAGAACCCTAATATGAAACAAAACCCCGGATGGTAACTACCAAACAGGCAATTTAAACCAATTAATTAAGCAGTTATGAGAAAAATAATACTTTTCTTTCCAATAATATTCATGTTGCTACCGGGGGCTTTGTTTGCACAAAACACAGTAGTTACTGGTAGAGTGCGCGATCTTACCGGGATTTTGCCGGGGGTATCTGTTGTAGAAAAAGGCATCCCTACCAACGGGGGCATTGCTGATGTTAACGGCAAGTTTTCTATCACGTTAAGGGGGCAGTCAAAAACCATTGTTTTCCGCTTTATAGGTTACGTAACGCAGGAAGTTAAAGTAGGCGATAAAACAACGCTTGATGTTATTATGCAAACCAGCACCAATGGGTTGGATGAGGTATCCGTAATTGCGTATGGTACCCGTAAACGTATTACCAGCACAGGTGCCGTAAGTTCAATTTCGGCCAGCGATATCCGTACCGTACCAACAGCAAACGTGCAAAATGCGCTTACGGGTAAATTACCGGGTTTCTTCTCGCAACAGGGATCCGGCCAACCGGGCAGAGATGCGTCAGACTTTTACATTCGTGGTGTAAGTTCATTAAACCCTGCAGGTAACCAGCCGCTTATTATCGTAGATGATATTGAATACAATTACGACCAGTTACAGCAGATAAACGTAAACGAAATTGAAAATATCTCTATCCTGAAGGATGCATCGTCAACAGCCGTGTACGGTATTAAAGGTGCCAACGGTGTATTGGTAGTGACTACACGCCGTGGTAAAGGTGGTGCACCAAAGGTAAACGTTAGGGTTGAGGGTGGCATGCAACAGCCAACCAAAACACCAAAATTTTTGGATTCGTACAATTCGGCATTGTTAATAAACGAAGCGCAATTGAATGATGGCATCCCGCAGAGCTTCACCCCGGCAGATCTGGACGCCTTCAAAAATGGTAATGACCCATACGGGCACCCAAATGTAAACTGGTACGAAAAGATCTTTAAAAAACAGAGTTATCAGTCCAATGCTAACCTGGATATATCGGGCGGGTCAGACGCTTTAAAATATTTTATATCGGGCGGTGCACTAAACCAAGACGGTTTGGTACGCGATTTTGCCGACCCGCAAGCCTTGGTGAACACAAACTATTATTTCCGCAGGTATAACTTCCGTTCCAACCTCGATCTAAAGGTTACCAAAACGCTCGACCTTCGCTTAGATGTAACCACCCGTTTTTCTGACTTAAACCAGCCTTACAATCAAAATGCGGTAGGAGAGGTGTACAACTTTACAAAAGAAACCCCATTTACATCGCCATACTTAAACCCTAACGGTAGCTACAGTTACGCGTATTCGCAATTTAACCCGGATCACCTACCTACGCTAAATGCAAGGCTTGCCACCGGCGGATATCAGCATGCCCGCAGAACAGATTTTAACTTTTTGTTTGGCGCTACCCAAAAACTGGATGCCATAACAGATGGCTTATCTGTTACCGGCCGCATTGCTTACTCAAGTATCGAGCAGTACACTAAACAAATATTTAACGAGGGGATCCCATCATACCATTACGACCCTACTACCGATCAGTATTCATTGCGCCCGGGAGGTACCTATGTGTATCAAACGTATGGTTTAACAGGTAATACCGATCAAAATACCAATAACTACAACTTGCAGTTATATTTAAATTACGACCGTACGTTCAGAAATACGCATCATTTTTCGGGCTTGGTTTTATTTAACCAAACCGCAAACACATTGTATGCGGCTAATTTATTGTCGGGAGATTTGGTTGGTGTACCTCAAAAATTCAGGGGCGTATCAGGCAAGTTAGGGTATGATTACAAACAAAAATACCTGGTAGATTTTAACGTTGCCTATAACGGTACCGACCGTTTTGCAGCAAACCACCGCTTTGGTATTTTCCCGGCGGTAAGCGTGGGTTATAACTTAGTGAAAGAGGACTTCTTTAGTAAAGCATTGCCATTCTTTAGCCTGTTTAAATTAAGGGCCAGCTACGGTTTAGTTGGTTCTGATGCGGCGCCGGGTAACCGTTATGTGTACAACCAGGTTTATAACAATGGTGGCGGCTACAATTTTGGCCAGTCGCCACAACCTTATGTTACCATTTATGAAGGTGCACTGGGTAACCCTACAGTTGTTTGGGAACGCGCCCGCAAACTGGATATTGGTTTGGATATGAACTTATTTAACGATAAAATATCTGTTACGTTTGATTATTTCCATGATGTGCGCGACAAACAGCTGATAACCCCTGGCAGTGTGCCTTTGGTATTAGGTGTAGACCTGCCTGCGGTGAACCTTGGCAAAACCCAAAACCAGGGTTTCGACGGGCAGATAAGCTACCATGGTAACATCGGGAAGTTTCAATACAATACCGGCCTTGTTTTCTCATACGCCAAAAACAAAATTTTGTTTAAAGACGAAGCAGCACCGGCCTATCCCTGGCTTGCACAAACCGGTTACTCTATTGGCCAGCAATATGGTTACCACTTCTTAGGATACTATACGGCAGAGGATATTGCCGCCATAAAAGGGCCAAACGTGAACAAGATTCCTACCCCTGATAACGGGGTTCAGTTGCAACCCGGCGATCTGCGTTACGACGACCTTAACGGTGATGGCATAATAAACGTATTTGATAAACGTGCTATAGGTAACCCAAACTTACCAAATACGATATTAGGTCTCTCATTACAAGGTGTATATAAAGGGTTTAGTGTAAGCGTGTTGCTACAAGGTTCATTCAATTACAGCTTTGCAGTACTGGGTACCGGTATCGAGCCGTTCCAGAGCCAGTTTCAGCCAATACATCAAGAAAGATGGACGCCCGCTACAGCCGCAACCGCTAACTTTCCACGGTTAGGCCTTAACCCAACATCGGTAAACAGCCCAACGGCATACTTTAGTGATTACTGGTTGGTTAACGCATACTACATCCGTTTAAAAACTATTGATATTGGTTACCAATTACCAACCAAGCTATTGCCTTTCAAAATAAACAATGCAAGGGTCTACATGAGTGCATACAACTTGTTCACATGGGATAATTACAATAAATATCAACAAGATCCGGAGATCTCTACAAACACTGCGGGTGATGCCTACATTAACCAGCGCGTTGTAAACTTAGGTGTTCAACTGGGTTTCTAAGCAGGATATTTAATAAGGCAGGGGTTAGCGCAATTTGCAGTTGGCCCCTGCCTTTTTTATAAAGCCCATTCAAAAAGCATTCGGCAGGTATTTTATACATTAGTACTATGTTTCCAACCATTGGCCACCTGTTTGAATACCTCTTCCACGCCGGTTTTTCGTTCCCTATTCAAACTTTTGGTTTTTTTGTGGCTTTGTCTTTTTTAGGTGCATACATCGTGTTCACATCCGAATTTAAAAGGTACGAAGCTAACGGAAAAATACACGCATTTAAACGTAAAGTAGTTACCGGTCGGCCGGCATCAGTATTAGACCTGGCAGTAAATTTTGTATTGGGATTTCTTTTCGGTTATAAAGTGTTCGGTGCGGTTTATAACTACGCCCTATTCGCTAAAGACCCGCGCGGATACCTGCTGTCGTTGAACGGTAACCTGGCTTCGGGTTTGCTCATAGGTACCGGGTTTGCAATTTGGGTTTACTCGGATAGGAAAAAGCATCAATTAGCCAAGCCAATGGTGGTCGAAGAAACCCGCCACCCATACCAGCTAATGGGGCTTATTGTATTCAGCGTAGGTTTTTTCGGCTTCATTGGAGCAAAATTATTTGACATCGCAGATCGTTTTAACCTGTTTTTGCATGACCCTGCGGGGATATTTTTCTCCTCAAACGGCTTTGCTTACTACGGCGGATTGATATTTGGAGCGCTCACTTACTTTAACATCGGCTACCGTTATGGTATGAAACAGGTGCACCTGGCGGATATTGGCTCGCCCGGCATGATGCTCGCCTATGGCATTGGCCGCATTGGTTGCCATCTATCTGGTGATGGTGATTGGGGTATTATAAACCATCAACCCAAACCCAATTGGCTAAACCTGCTGCCAGATTGGATGTGGAGTTTTAATTATCCGCATAACGCCTTAAATGCCGGTATAACAATACCCGGTTGCGATGGCAATTATTGTAACGTGCTGCCAAAGGGTGTTTATCCCACATCATTTTACGAATTGGTATTTTGTATAGGCATGTTTGGGCTGATGTGGGCGTTCCGCAAAAAAATAAAGATTCCGGGTCTGATGTTTTCCATCTACCTGGTACTTAACGGTGGCGAGCGGTTTTTGATAGAACACATTCGTGTAAATTTTAATTACAGGTTTTTAGGTACTACATTTACCCAAGCGGAGTTAATTGGGGCACTTATATTGCTTGGCGGTATAACAGGTATAATTATTATTGCCTATAAACGTTTTAGGCTTGCCCATAACCGCGTAAACCTACGTTAATAACCAGTTTGTGATGAAAAGACTTGCGCTTGTTTGCATATACCTTTGTACTGCGTTGTCGCAAAGTATTGCGCAAAAAAAGGCTGTAAACCTTACCCATATTAAATTCACGGTATCAGAAGCACCGGAATGGTCAGCCCTGTTAAAGCGCAACACAGGTTGGTTTGGCGGCGACGGTATTTACACCATCCCGATGAGCGGGGTTGAAGGCAAGCAGGCAGGGCCGAACTCCAAAACCCTTTTCATTTTTAGTGATAGCATGATAGGGGAGATTCGCGAAAACACCATGTTGCCGGGGTATAAAATGATCCACAATTCGGTAGCGGTACTTAATGGCAACCAACCTATAGAAAATAATATAAAGTTTTACTGGGATACAGATAAAAAAGGAGAAGCCGAACCATTGTTTATCCCCACAACGCCAAAATCTGACAGTTCTGATTACTACTGGCTGGGTGATGGGTTTGTAAACCAGTCAAATAAAGCTACATACTTATTCGGCTACAGGGTACGTAATGTAAGCTTAGGTGCTTTTGGTTTCAGGGAGGTGGGTAATACGCTCATCAAAATTGCTCCCGGTACTAAGCCGCCATATAAAGTGACCAAACAGATGGATACGCCCTTTTATTTAACCGACGGTAAAGATGATATAGGCTCTTACGGTGCCGGTGTTTACGTGAACACTAAAAAGGCAGGTGCTAACAGGTCCGATGGCTATATTTACGTTTACGGTGTGCGGGGGTTGGTGAAAAGTTTATTTGTTGCACGCGTGCTTCCGACCGATTTTGAAAACTTCAAAAGATGGAAATTTTGGAATGGAGCAAAATGGGTTGCAAATATAAATAAGGCCGCGGTGCTTACTACGGGCGTGTCAAACGAGCTAAGCCTATCGGCACTGCCCGATGGTAGGTATGCCCTGGTATTTCAGGAGGGTGGTATGGGTACTAACGTGGGTATGAAGATAGGCGCAAGCCCTGTTGGCCCCTTTGGCCCGGTAATAAGGCTTTGGGATTGCAAGCCTGACCTGGTAGAGAAAACCTTTGTAGTTTACAATGCTAAGGCACACCCAACCCTATCAAAACCAGGTGAGCTGCTGATTAGCTACAATATTAATTCGGTTGAGTTTATAAAGGACCTGCAAAAACATCCAAACCTGTACCGTCCACGTTTTATCCGCGTTAAATTCAATTAATTGCCGAAACCAATTTGATAGTTTGAAAATATTATATATTTTAGCTAAATCAATTTAGCGTCTGCTGCCAATTATACTTATAAATTATTATTTTTTCGCTTAACAGATTTAAGGCATTATGAAAAAAACACAGCAGATGTACTTATAGTACTCTTGAAACAGGAGATTGGTTCTGGTTTTATATTTGGTTTATTCAATTAAAAGGAGGTGGAAGCACCTCCTTTTTCAAATGATGCCGTTGCAGCAAATTATTTACCTTCGAGATATATAATGAAAAAGTCCTTAGTTTTTTTCGCGTTACTTATTGCAGGCGCTGCACAAGCCCAGCAAGCCGACCTTGTGCATTATGCCAATACTTTACAAGGCACCAACAGCAAATACGAACTATCATTCGGTAATACTTACCCTGCTACCAGTGTGCCATTTGCCATGAACACCTGGACACCCCAAACTGGTAAAAACGGCGAAGGGTGGAAATATCAATATTTCGAAAATAAGATCCGGGGGTTTCAGCAGTCGCATCAATGCAGTTCATGGGTTAATGATTACGCCGTGTTTTCGTTAATGCCGGTTACAGGTAAGTTGGTTGTAACGGATGAAGAGCGCGCCACAAGCTTTTCGCACAAGAACGAAATAGCACAGCCAAACTACTATCGCGTAAAGTTGGATAACAATATTGTAACCGAGATGACCACCACTGAACGTGGCGCGCATTTAAGGTTCACATTCCCGGCATCTGCACCTGCTTATTTGGTATTGGATGGTTACACCAAAATGAGCCGGGTAACCATTAATGTAGAGGAACGTAAAATTACAGGTTGGGTAAACAATTGCCGCTGGGCGCCTCAAAACTTCAAAAATTACTTCGAGATCGTATTTGATAAGCCATTTAAAGCCTACGGCACATGGGAAAATAAAAAAGGCACCATTAACCCAGATAATAAAGCCGATGAAGGAGAGGGCAAAGGCGCTTACATAGAATTTGCACCCGGCACAGTTGTGCAGGCAAAGGTTGCATCGTCATATATCACGCCCGAGCAGGCATCGTTAAACCTGGCTACCGAGTTGGGCAAATTCAAAAATTTTGATGATACCAAAGCAGCATCCACCAAAATATGGAACACCTTGTTTAACCGTGTATTGGTAGAGGGCGGTACCGAAGAACAAAGAGCTACATTTTACTCGTGCCTGTATCGTGCTAACCTGTTCTCGCACCGTTTTTATGAGATCAATAAGGCAGGCAAACCATATTACTTTAGCCCTTACGATGGCAAGATCCACGATGGCTATATGTACACCGATAACGGTTTTTGGGATACATTCCGTGCGCAATTCCCGCTAAACACTATCCTGCACCCGCAAATGGAGGGCCGTTATATGCAGGCGCTGCTTTCCGCGCAAGAGCAATGCGGCTGGTTCCCGGCATGGTCGTTCCCGGCCGAAACGGGTGGCATGTTGGGTAATCATGCTATCTCTTTACTGGCAGATGCATGGATGAAGGGTATCCGTACCTTTGACCCGCAAAAAGCACTTAACGCTTACGCCCACGAGGCAAACAATAAAGGCCCCTGGGGTGGTGCAAACGGCCGCGGTAACGCCAAAGAATACAACGCAAATGGTTATGTACCTTATTCTGAAAAAACACAGGGTGCAACCGCGCAATCTTTAGAATATGCTTATGATGATTTTTGCGGGTACAATCTGGCAAAGGCTGTGGGCAACAAACCATACATGGCGCAGTTTGGCAAGAACATGTACAACTACAAAAGCTTGTATGACCCAAGCACCCGCTTTATGCGCGCTAAGGATGCGAACGGCAAATGGGTAGAGCCTTTTGATCCGCTATCTTGGGGTGGCCCTTATACCGAGGGTAACGCATGGCATTGGCAATGGTCCGTTTTTCATGATGTGCAGGGGTTGATAAAACTAATGGGTGGCAACAGGAATTTCACCGCCAAAATAGATTCGGTGTTTTCACAGCCATCTACCATTGTGCCGGGCGGTTATGGATCCGTTATCCACGAGATGACGGAAATGGCACTGATAAAAATGGGGCAATACGCGCATGGCAATCAGCCTATACAGCACATGATATACCTTTACGATTATGCCGGCGAACCATGGAAAACCCAATACCATGCCCACAACATTATGGAGAAGATCTACAACTCTACCCAGAACGGCTACCCCGGCGATGAGGACCAGGGTCAAATGTCATCATGGTATGTGTTAAGCGCTTTGGGGATATACAGCGTAACGCCCGGTGTGCCGCAATATGCTATCGGCAGCCCGGTATTTAAAAAGGTGACTATTACGCTGGAGAACGGTAAAAAATTCATCATCCAGGCAGATAATAACAGCAAGCAGAACGTGTATATCCAGTCGGCAACTTTAAATGGTAAGCCTTATACGCATAATTGGTTAAGCCATTACGCTATTACAAATGGTGGCACATTACACTTTAAAATGGGCAGCAAACCAAATTATAAACGGGGCGTTTCGCAGGCAGATAAGCCATTCTCGGTATCAACAACAAAATAATGAAACAGTAGGGTATTGTTAGCAAGGGCATATTGTGGTATAATTGTGAACCAATTAATTAAACCCTCGTAATGGACATCAAACCCTCATTCACCGAGAAGAGATTTCATGTAGTTATTGCTTTTGTTACCCTGCTTTTTTTAATGTGGGGCATATCCATGACGCTTGGTGATGTGCTAAACCGCCACTTTCAAAACGTTTTGCATGTAAGCAAGGCGCGGTCGGCTTATGTACAGTTTTCAATATTTGGGGCGTATTTTGTAATGGGAATCCCGGCGGGGTTGTTCATGAAAAGGTTTGGATATAAGAATGGTGTGCTATTAGGTTTACTACTATACTCTGCTGGGGCGTTCCTGTTTATCCCGGCTGCTAATGCCGAATCGTTCACGTTTTTCCGGATAGCATTATTTATACTGGCTTGTGGCATGGCTACGTTGGAAGCCGTGGCCCACCCCTTCGTGGCATCGCTTGGTGACCAGCGCACCAGCGACCAGCGCATTAATTTTGCGCAGGCTTTCAATGGTGCTGGGGGAATTATCGGGCCCATCGTCGGGAGCTATTTTATTTTTGGGCGGGAGCAGGACCTCGTCTCGGTAAAGCATCTTTACATTGTAATAGGGACGGTAATTGCTGTAATTGCATTTGCCTTCTCGTTTGTAAAAGTGCCCCAATTGGTAGATCCTCATAGCACTTCTGCCGATTCATACGCGCCTACCGAAGTGCCCCATGCAGATAAAAAACTGTTTCAGCATAAGCATTTTGTTTTTGCGGTTGTAGCGCAATTATTTAACGTAGCTGCGCAAGGTGGTACGTGGGCTTTCTTTATCAATTACGGGCACGATGTAATGCACTTTAGCGATGGCAAGGCAAGTTACTTTTTCTCGTTAAGTATGGTGATGATGATGATAGGCCGCTTTGCCGGCACTCTCCTGATGCGATACATTGCGCCAAGCAAATTGCTGGCCGCTTTTGCATTAGCCAATATTGTAATGTGCCTTATTGTAGCCCAGGGGTATGGTTGGCCATCATTCATCGCGTTGCTGTTCGTCAATTTCTTTTTCAGTATCATGTTCCCAACTATATTTAGCCTTGGCTTAAAAAACATGGGCAAGAAAACGCAACAGGCGTCATCTTTTATTGTGATGGGTGTCGTGGGAGGAGGTTTGTTCCCGTTATTGATGGGCCAGGTAGCTAATCATAATGTTGCGGAGGCGTATTATTTACCAATTATTTGTTACGTGGTAATATTTCTATTCGGATTTACCTACAAACGACTTAATAAAAGTGCCATTTAGGCGATGCCTGACCCATAAAATACATTTGCCGGCAATATTTGCTACAATATCATTAAATCGATTTAATAGCTATTTATGTTAACTATTTTTATATTTGATTTTACCATAAAATTAAGTGAAGAAACTCTCAATAGTTGATATAGCCAACCACCTTAACGTATCAAAAACTACGATATCGTTTATACTGAACGGCCGCGCCCAGGAAAAAAGAATAGGAAAAGAACTGGTAGAACGTGTACAGAAATTTGTTGCAGAAGTGGGGTACAAGCCAAACTCGCTGGCAAAAAGCCTGCGTACAGGTAAATCAAATATTATTGGGCTGATGGTGGAGGATATATCCAACCCGTTTTTTGCGGCTATCGCGAGGCTTATTGAAGATCGGGCCTATAAAAATGGCTACAAAATTATCTATTGCAGTACCGATAACGACACCAATAAAACCCGCGACCTGATCAGCATGTTCCGGGACAGGCACGTTGATGGCTACATCATCGCCCCGCCCGAAGGTATTGAAGAAGACATCAGTTCGCTGATAAATGAGGGTATGCCGGTGGTGTTGTTTGACAGGCACCTGCCAAAAGTAAGCACCGATTTTGTGGAGATAGATAACCTTTTTAGCACTTATAATGCTACCAGGCATTTGGTGCAGCAAGGGTACAAGAATATCGCTTATATCACTTTTGCATCAAATCAAACCCAAATGCAGGCGCGCTTGCAGGGTTACAAAGACGCGCTTGCAGAAAATGATCTGAAGCCATATGTACAGGAAATTGTATTTAGCCAAAACGAGGAACTTATTATGGCGCCTTTGCAAGCCTTCCTTAAAAAGCATAAAAACCTGGATGCCGTATTTTTTGGCACCAACCACGTAGGTACCTGCGGTTTAAAAGTGATAAACAGCATGGGCTTAAAAGTGCCGGACGACCTGGCGCTGATCTCTTTTGATGATTACGACGTGTTTAAACTGTTTTCGCCGCCGGTTAGTGCTATAGCCCAACCAATTGAGGCCATTGCCGATAGCGTGATCACCGTGTTGTTAAATAAGCTTAACACCTCGTCGCAACACATCAGTTCCCAATCCATTATCCTGAAAACCGACTTCCACATCAGGGGGTCTTCACAAGCGGTTAAGAAAGCTGTAATGCAGTAATTGCCTGCTTAATTATTGTAAGCCTTTAACTGTAATTTATATTCCTTTGTTAGCAATTTTGGGTCAATTTCTACTTTAAGAATCTTTATTTCGCCCTGCATTAGCGAGAAATATCCGTCGTTATATAGCGCCGGTAATAACTGCTTGCCGCTATTATCTACCAGTTGTGCCCTGATGCCAAAAGCAGCTGTGATTTTTGAATTATTTACAATTTTATACGTAAGCAGTTTACTCACCTTATTTTTAGCGACTGCTATTTGAGGCTTGCTTTGCATCAGACTATTACCAACTGCAGGCATTTTATTTAAAGCTGTATAGTCAAGGTACTTGTTGCCCATCCAATAGAAATTTTCGGACATTACCCGCCCGGCCTTATCCGTAAGCTTAAGTTTCAGGAAATGGACATCAGATAATGAAGACTGCTTCTCGTTTCCTTCGAAAGCTACAAATGCCTCGGTAGCGGATGTTGCTTTTACGCTTAACGTTTTTGATTGATAGTATCCCGGTACGCTTTTACCGTCCATATTGTAAACAAATGCTTCGGCATTAATCCCGTCAATATCATAGGCTTTATTGTTGATCACCTTTACAGAATTTGTAGCTGCATTCCATTGGATATGTATTGGTTCGCATGCTGTTTTGGCGCCAAAATAGGCGCCGGTAAGGTCATAATAGTAATCGTATGTTTGCCAGATCATAGATGGGTATGCCGATTGGCTCATCCAGATGAGCATGCCCGTAGCATCCTTCCACATATGGTCGTTCCATGATTCGTACATCGCTTTCATAGTTTCTACATTTTGCATCTGGGCTTTTTTACAAAAATCTTCTAACGAAGTAGCTTTGCCGTAGCTGTTGGTTATACTGTTGATATACTTAACCGGGTCAGAGCCGCCGCCCAGTGCACCATCTGTACTAAAGTAGTGCCTTGCCCACATATTGGTTTTGCTGTTAACCGCTTCCGGGGTGGGGGCAACCCAGTAATCTTTAGGCATGAATTTTTTAAAGCTTTCGATATTTACAAACGTGGCAGTACCCAGTTCACTGCGCATCCCGTACGAGTCTTTTGAGAAAAGATAGCCGTTATGAGGGTCGGTAAAGTACGTTTTTGGGTCGGCATTGCTCCACAGCCCACTTCCCGAAAGCACCCTGCTGCCGCCATGGATAGAAAAGTTAGGGTTGGTTTCGCCGGCATTTGAGCGGGCAAGATACAACCTGTCGTCCGCGTCGTTATCTTTAATGGCTTCTTTAATAGTGTTATTTAACGGCCCATTGGGGTTACCGCCCGGCACACCTTCGTTTGCACCACACCAGATCACGATAGATGGGTGGTGCCTGAATTTTTTAACCTTTTCAATAGCATTGCTCTTAAAAATGCCAAGGCTATCTATCTGCCCAAAGTTGTTCAGCCAAAAATCATCCCAAACCATTATACCGTATTTATCACAATAGTTGTAAAATGCATCGTCGGTAACTTCACCCGTCCAATTGCGGATGATGTTAAAGTTCATATCCTGGTGGAAGCGGATGCGGGTATCGTAATCTTTGCCGCGTGCTTTCAGCATATAATCGCTCATGCCCCAGTTGCCACCCTTTAAAAGTATCGGTACGTCATTCACGTAAACCCTTAGCGGGCCGTTAACCGATGTGGTATCAGATGTGATCTTCCTTATGCCGAATGTCTTGATAACTTTATCTGATAAACCGCTAGCGGCAACTTCAAAGCTAACTTTACAGGTGTAGATGTTTTGTGTGCCATCTGCCTTGCCGCCGTACCCGTTTGGCCACCAAAGTTTAGGGTTTTTAATGTGTAATTGCGGAAACAGCGCTTTGCCGTAATTAATCGTTTGGGTATCGTTGGCTTTTAAGGTTATTTGAGGCCCGTTAACCATGATGTTTCCCGGGCTTATTGTAAACCTGAGGGTCCCGCTTACAGGTTTCGTTGTAGTGTTTTTTAGGTCGGCTTTTAATGAGATATCGGCAGCATCCAAATCTTCCATCTGCGTGCGGATCCACGGGTCTATTATAGCTACGGGGCCGGTAGTAGTAAGGCTTACGGTATCGGTAAGGCCGCTGTTTAAACCCGGTACTTCGGGCATCCAGTCCCAACTGCCACTGCTGATGTATGTTGGGCTTTCCCAGTTGGCAAGCGGGTGGTTATGTTGAGGATCGTTACGTGGGGGTACAACCAAAACTAAAATTACGTTGGCTGTTTTTTTATTCATGTATTGGGTGATATTATAAATACCCCGTTCTACTATCCCTTTGATAGTGCCAATATGCCGGCCGTTTATATAAACCTCGCCACGTTTGTGAATGCCGTTAAAATTAAGCCATACTGTTTTGCCCGGTTTAAATGCCGACGACGAAAACTCCGATCTGTACCAAAATGGCTTATTGTATTTCTTTTTATCGACCTTGTAAATATTCTCCCCGTAATCGGGGTTCTGCTCTTTGCCCGCCTTAACGTAAGAATAAAATACCGTTCCGGGTACAATCGCGTCTATCCATTTGTCAGTATTAAAACCCGGTGCCGAGATCTGTTTTAAGGTGGATGAATTATTATCCTGCGGAAACAGCTTCCACTTTAAATTTACAGATTGTGCCTGTGTTGTAGTTTGCGCAAATAGTAAAAAAGCTGCGCTTAGTAATAATTTCAAGGTAGATCGCATGGGTAATAACAAGCAGGTGGTATTAAATTACAAATGAATTTGCTCCCGGTTTAAGCGGGTAAGTTTTGGCTTTCCAAACAAATATGCCGGGTGTTTTTGATGGCAGGTTGATGTTGATCTTCCATTTGCCGCCCTGTAGTATACACTTAACCGCAACGTTACCAACCGGATGCGGTACTTCCCCGCTTACATTGGTAAGGGTGCCTAAATGTGGCTCAACCTTAATTTTCGTAAAACCGGGCGCGTAACTATCCACACCTAAAACCGTTCTGAAAAATTCAACATTAGGGCTGCTGCCCCATGCGTGACAATCGGAGCGCGAGGTGGCAATGTCAGAGTATTCGGCCCAGGTAGTAAGGCCCATGGCTATATTTTCGCGCCAGATGCCCAGCAGGCTCATGTAATCGTTTCCAATGCCTGCTTTTACCAATGCCTGGTTCAAATAATATTTAAAATAAACCGAGCATTGCGTTAGCTTTTTGTTGTTGGCCAGCCCGTTAGCTACAGCCGGCATATCGGCAGTGCTTACAAGGCCTGTTAGTATCGCTAATGCATTTACGTGCTGCGAATATCCTTTTTTCTCTTTGGTGTCAGCATAAAGTTTGGCCACCGGGTCCCAGTATTTACGGTGGATAGTTGCTTTTAACTGGGCTGCTTTTTGGCTGTAAAGTTTTGCAAAATCCTGCATGCCGGTTTTGCCTTCCATTTCTGCAGCCCATTGGTAAGCGTAAAGTAATTGCAAATCGTATATAGCGGCGCTGCCATCGGGGCCTTTAACTTCGCCCCATAAATTGCCGGCCCAGTCTACAAAAGCCCAGTAAGGGGTGTCTTTTAGCGAACCGTCGGCTTGTTGATATTTGCTGAAGAAATCCAAGACGGTTCTTTCCCCAACCAGCTTATCTTTAACAAAAGCCATATCGTTACGATACATAAAATAATCGTGCAGCATGCCAATGTACCACAACGAGAAAGGCGAAATGATCTGTGTACCTTTTGTAGGATAACAGCTTTTGGTGATGCCTTCTGCCAAACGCGAATGGTCTATCAGGGTAATAGCGTTGCGTTGAAGGCGGTCGTCATTGGTGTTAAAATAAGAAACCATTGCCTGGATACGGGTATCGCCAATGTATTGCAGTTGCTCGTAATAAGGGCAATCGGTATAAGTTTCCCACGCGTTTAACCTGGCGGTGCGCCACCCAATATCCAGGATCTGTTTTATCTCGGTATTATCGGTGTTAAATACGGCAGTACGTTTAAACGGATAGCCGGTAAATGTGCCGTAAAGGTCATTAATAACCAGTGGCTCATCTTTGGTATGTACTATCAGCCTGATGTAGCGGAACGTGCGAAAGTTTAACGTTGTAAAAGACTGGCCTTTGTCCCCGTTTGAAATAAGGCTATCTATCCGCCCAATAAAGTCTTTTCCTTCAACGTCGTTTCGGTTGCCTTTGCGGCTGTCGGTACGGTTTTTTTCGTAAAGCGATTCGGCGTAACCTAAAGAGATGCCGGCATCTTTACCACCGCTAAAGTTTAGGGTGACGTACGCGTTTGTTTCGAAGGTTTGATCCAATAGTAATGTAACAGTAGTATTCGCGGGGATGATTACCGGTACATTTTTCTCCGGGAACCCTTGCGGAACATCCATACCGGTAGCTTTTCGCAATTTTGAGATGCGCTGATAGGTCATTTCCATTTGCGGGAGTGACGACGGCACTAATGCCCAGTCGATACCCCATGCCATGCCTTTAAGCTTACCATCCATTATTTTACCCGCCATTAACCATTTGCTATCGTCGAAATCTACGGCTCTCCAATCGCCTTTGATAGCTTGATTCATATCCACCATCTCGCCTTTGGTGGCGGCAAAAAAGTAACCGGGGATAGGTTGGTGGGCAACATCACGCGCTGCTTTCCAGGTATTATCGGTATTCAATATTTCTTCGGCGACAGAATTTCCCTGTACAATAAAAGCCGTACGTACAGAAATTTGTGCCTCGGGGCGATAATCGGCCTCATTGAAAACAAGTGCCGATACCACGTTTTTACCTGTAGTGAGGTAAGGTGCCAGATCAACAGTTTCATAATTCCAGAAGTAAGTGTCACCACGCGCCGGGCCTAATGATACCAGTATGCCGTTAACGTATAGCTTGTAACGGTTATCTGCCGATACATGGATCAGGAACTTTGATGGTTTAGCAACCAGGTTGATGCTTTTACGGAAATAAAAAACGCCGTAATCTTTACCGCCATCAAATGCAGCGGCTATCCAACTGGAGTTCCAGGGGCGATTTATGGTGCTATTTGGTGTTTGGGCATAATTGTTTTTTGCCGGTAGTACGCAGGCAATGGCTAACAGTATCGCGTAAATGTGTTTCATTAAAAAAGAATAACTGGTTGTGAGTGCAATTTAGTTTTATAAATCGATTTAGCAAAAAAATAGTTTTTTCATTTTAAGCCCGCGGGTGTCAAACAGATTAAATCTGTGGCCTTTTTTAATATGGTTTGGGTAGTTATATTATTTCTTAACCGGGGGCGTTATCCACCCGTTTGTTGTGTTGTATTTGCCTTCTACAACAACTTTGTAAAAAGCAGACGGCATATCTTTTACCGATACAAGCGCATGCTCTGTATCGGCATTGTACTCGCCCAATAGCTTATAATCATCCGTTTTACCCTCTCTAAAATTATTGGTTGCCGTTATCCAGATCTTCACCCTTTCGCCTTTTCCTAAAGCTTTCCAGCTTACATCGATATTGCCTTGTACCAAATTAGCTTTAAGTTCGGCTATTGATACCGGGCCGGTAAGCGATGTGCCATCAAGCTCCTGTTTATATTTTGCGGGGATTGTAATGTTCATGAACCGGGCAATGGTTGGCGTAATATCAACAATGCCAGGGTAGTAATATTTCGCATAGGCGTTTAGGCCTTTCGCATTGGTAACCATCCAGGTGCTGCGTTGCCGGGTTGATTGCCCGCCATGGTTCTGGCCCGTTTTCTCGTCACGGCCATGGTCGGTTGTGATAAAGATCTGCCAGTCTTCCTTAAAATTCTTTTCGCGGTATTGTATAGCCGCCCAAATTTTGCCCACCTGTTTATCCATCATTTCAATAGCCGTGTAATACTGCGGGCTATCTCCATAACGGTGCCCCATGTCATCGGTATATTCCAGGTACACCCATGATAGGTCGGGCGCGTTTAACCTGATACTTGTTGATGCTTCTTCAATTACTTTTTCATCGATGCGGTGCATGTACGCGCTCTCTTTATCGTGCTTAAAGTTGGCGGTATCTAATTCAAAACCATCGGCATGGTAATCCACATGGATCTTATTGGTTTGGTTTAAACCATCGCCAACCAACTTTGTACGATTATCAAGCCAGCTGGAAAACACGGCTATCTTTTTATTAGGGTATTGGTTTTTAAGTAACCTGAAGATGGTTGGGTAGTTATAGTTAGGGTCTTTAATATCATTGTCGGGCACATTGTGTTTATTAAACCACGTACCGGTAAGCAAACTGTTGTAGCCTACAGCGGATATTGTTGGCGTTTGGTTGTAGGCATCCTTATCGCCACCAACATGCGCACGCATGTATGTGCCCTGTTTAGCGATCGCATTGAGGTTTGGGGTTGATAGTTTTTCAACAACATCCGCAGGGATACCATCGGCAATAATAAACAACGCTTTTTTATCCCTTTGTTGTGCATTGGCTATGGTTGATAAACACAAAATAATTATAGTAAGCTTATAAATTTTTAAGGAACGATTCATGTTAGTTTTTATGGCGAAACTAATCTACATATATTTTGAACAGGTTAAGTACACGTTATATTAATGGGGCGCGTTGTATTACTCTCTATGTACAGGGGGGCCATACCGGACAATTCTCGAACCTTTTCTTGACTGATTTGCTTAATTGCGGTTTGAACAAATAGCCTTTTCTTAAATTTAGCGATTGACCGGAAAGCGTAAGTTATCGAGATTTTGTAATTGTTGATTAACCACAATCACAAATTATCCTGACCATGATCATTTTTCACCATCAAAGCTTTCACCAGCTTTGCTGTATAAAAAGATAATCATGCAAACCATACTCATCTCAACCGACTTTTCAGCAAACGCTGCACATGCCGCGGCATGGGGATATAATTTGGCCAAACAAGCAAACGCTAATATATTACTGGTAAATGCCATCACTATTCCTGCCGAACTTCCGCAGCCGGGAATGATCTTTTGGCAATCGGATGACGGCGATCAGGCTATCAATAACTGTACGGATGACCTGCAAAAGTTAAAAGCACACCTGGAGCAAAACGATTATTCAGAAACGTTTAGGCCGGCTGTAAATTATATCGCTGAGGGGGGAAAGGTTACAGATGTGATTAGTAATGTTGCTGATAGGGAAATCGGTTTGATTGTTATCGGTAAACATGGTAGCGACGGACTTAGCACCTTTTTTATGGGCAATCATTGCAGCAGCCTGATCGATACAGCTACTAAGCCACTGCTGATGATTCCTCCTGGAAGCCCCATTAAACAAATAAAAAAGATCGCCTTTGCATTTGATTTCAATCACATAGGAAAAGAAACTAAATCAATTTACGAAGTAATTGTATTTGCGAAAGCGCTTGGTGCCGATGTTTTATTGACCCACATTTTTCATGTGCCGCAGTCGTCCTCTATAAAGCTGATGATCGATCAGCTATTAACCGAATTATCTAACAAGGCTGATTACCCACATATTTATTACCGTGCAATTACTGACAGCAATACCGAGAAGGGTTTAGACTGGCTTTGCGAACACGGACAGATAGATATATTAGCCATGAACCATGGCCCCTACAGTTTTATTGACGACGTTTTAAATTTAAGCCATACCCAAAAAATGGCTGCCCATATTGCGATATCGCTATTGGTTTTTCAGGTATAATTAGTGTCTACAATCATTTAAGCCGCGGTAAATGGTCATTTTCTTAGCGCCTAATTACCCGGATATTTGAATAAACGTAACCATCATGCAAAACATAATCGCAGCACAGTCAATTTGGGATAACGATCAGGTAATAGCGCCTAAAGAAAGCCTTTGGAGTAAGTGGAATTCATTTGCAGACACGCAAACCGAAAGTAAAACGCTTTGGTTCATTGTGTCACTAATAGCGCAAGGCGTTTTGTTTTTGCCGGTACCTGCCGCGCTTATCTATTATTTCAACGCGCCACTCGCCGTGCTGGCGGTAACGCTTGGTTTATACTTTGCAAATATAATTTCAGGCATGGGCGGGGCAGGCATCAGGGTAACACTATTATTTTTCCTGGCCAGCGTGATCATTCATTTGCTAATGATCTCAATTTTTATATTTTAATAAGCAGTTTGTACAAATGCAAAAAGCTGTTGGTAAATTATACTAACAGCTTTTTTGGTATAAACTTTTCGCCTTATACTTTTGGAATAATATCCCGGCACCCTTTTTTGCAAACGCAGGCGGCACCCAGGCACTGCTTCATCTCCAAATTATCCAGGTTCTTTATTGTTTGATCAGCAATTTCCTGCAAGGCTTCTTTAGTTAAATATGCCTGGTGGGGCGTTATCAATACATTGTCGTAAGCCATAAGCATTTGCAATAAAGTATCCTTAAACTGGTCGTTAGTGTGATCTTCAAAAAACAAGCCCTTTTCATGCTCATAAACATCCAAACCAAGGTAGCCTATCTTCCCTGTTTTAAGTGCGGTTAATACATCAAGCGTATTAATGAGCCCGCCTCTCGAAGTATTAATGAGCATCACCCCGTCTTTCATCCGGTTAAGGGTTTCTTCACAAATAAAATGTTTGTTAGCTGCTGTTAGTGGTAAATGAAGGGATATGATATCGGATACAGACAGTAAAGATTCTAAAGATACAGTTTGCACATCGTAGGCTTCTGCTTGAAAATAAGGGTCGTAGCCAACAATTTTACAACCCAAGCCATTGTAGATTTTGGCAGCGGCAAGCCCTGTGTTCCCCAAACCAATGATCCCTACTGTTTTCCCTGCGAAATTAAACCCGATAAGTTCTTCGTTCCTGAAATCAAAATGGTGGCTGTTTTTATCTGCTTTTATCAATCTTCGATTAAGGGCAAAGGCCAAAGCTACTGAATGTTCGGCAATGGCCTGTGGTGAATAAGACGGCACATTTGATACCTTAATGTTATACTTATTTGCAGCCTCTTTATCAATGTGATCGGTGCCGGTAGATCTTGTTATGATATATTTTATACCCAGCCCGGCCAGTTTTTTAATTACCGTTGCGTTTACCTCATCGTTTGTAAAAACAATAATGGCGTCCTTGCCCTCGGCATAATTGGTTGTGTCCGAATTTAATGGGTTTGATATAAGTGTTATATCATGTTTTTTTTGATTGGCTATCGCCAGATATTCTTTTTCAAAAGGCCTTATGCTGTATGCTACCGCTTTCATAATTTATAATATTTCAGCAAAATTACTCCAAGGGCACGAGGCGTGCCATGAGGCTGGTCAGCGGTAAAAGTGATGCTGGTCAGTTTTTCATTTTGGCAAGGCGGGCTTCGTCCAGTATGGTTATCAGGCTGGCGGTTTTTTCAATCAGGCGCTCATCTTTAAAATCAGACAGGGTACGGCTGACGGTTTCGGTTGCCATGCCTGCCATAGCCGCAAGATCCTCTCGGGATATTTTAAAACCGCTGGTTTCTTTTGACAGGGTACGGTGTAAACGGAATAAAACATCAGCAAGTTTTTTACGAACGGAATTGTAGGCCAATCGCAAAAGCTGGTCTTCTTTTTCCCTGATATCTTTTGCGAGTATTTTAATGAATTTTCGGCCTACTTCCGGGTGCTTGCTTAATAGTTGTTCCAACATGTCCTTGGGTATCAAACACAGGGTGCTATCTTCTGTAGCAGTAGCTGTATCGGTGTAAGGTTCGTTAGCCAGTAAAGCGTTTATACCAAGATAGTCTTCAGCGCTATACATCCCTGTAATTAGTTCCCGGCCATCCTCTGCCAGTTTAATAGTTTTGATACGCCCGCTTATGATCAGATGTATGCCGGTGCCTTTGTCTCCATCGTAATAAATAACCTGGTTTTTTTTGAATGCCCGGCTTTTACGTTCTTGTATGATGTTTTTTAACTCAGCCAGCCCATCTACGTTATTTACCAAAGAACCAAGTTGATCTAAGGACGCACTATAAAATTTTTGTTGGAGTTCCTTTTTCTTTAGTCGGCTTTCAATAGCTTGCAAAAGTTCCAAATCATCAAAAGGCTTAGTAAGGTAATCATCTGCACCCAGTTCCATGCCCTTACGCAGGTCAAGATGTTCTGCCTTGGCTGTCAGGAATATAAAGGGGATAGTGCTGGTCTCTAAACGTTTGTTAAGGATGTATAATACTCCATAGCCATCCATCTCGGGCATCATAATATCGCACAAAATGATATCAGGCTGATGTTTGAGGGCGATTTCTACACCCGTTTTTCCATTATTGGCATTATATACAGTATAACCTGCCAGTTCTAATATTTCCAGTATATTTTCGCGGATGTCGTCATTGTCTTCAATTACTAAAACTTTTTTCATGATGTTGCAAATGTTAGGATGAAAATAGTACCCTGGTTAACGTTGCTTTCGAAGGTTACGCTGCCGCCCATCAGGTCGATATAGCGGGCAACGATATTCAACCCTAACCCGGTACCCGGTATGGTGCCGGTATTATGAGCCCTAAAGAAGGCTTCAAAAAGGTATTTTTGGTCTTTTTCGGGAATACCAATGCCATTATCTTTAATAGTAATAGTGCATTGGTTCTTATTTATCTCTGTTGTAAAGGCAATAAAAGTATTTTCGCCAGAGTATTTAATAGCGTTGCTCACCAGGTTTACTATACAACTTTTAAGCAGGTTTTGATCTAACTTTACCATACTGCTTGTGCCGGTATGCTGGTAAATGATATTTTGGTGTTGCTTGGCTATGGCCTGCATTTCTTCGGTGATATCTTCGGCTAATTTAACCAGGTCGAAGGATGCAATGTTGGGTTGTTCTTTTCCTGCTTCCAGTTTTTCCAGAGAAAGAAAATCGTTTAGTATAGCTGTAAGGTTGCTAACCCCTTGCTTAATTTTTCCCACGTGTTTGCCAATATTCGGTGTATTCAGGGTTTCGGCGTATCGCTCGATCAAGCCGGCAGATAATTGTATAGATGTTAGCGGTGTCCGAAATTCATGAGAGGCGATAGATACAAAGCGGCTTTTTAGAAGATTAAGTTCTTTTTCCTTGTCAAGTGATTGGCTTACCTCTTCTTTGGCAAGCTCTAATGCGGCTACCGTTTCGTTTAATGACCGTGTGCGTTCCTCTACTTGTTCTTCAAGGTGTGCGGCATAATCCTTTAGTTGCGCTTCGGCCTGTTTTTCGCGCGTCACGTCATGTATAAAACCGGTATAGATTTTCCTGCCGGAATATTGGACTTCGCTTAAAGCCAATCTAAACGGGAAAACAGTACCGTTTTTTTTAAGGCCTTTTACTTCGCGGCCAACACCAATAATATGTGCTTTGCCTGTGCGCTGGTAGCGGTCCAGATATTCGTCGTGCTGCGCCTTATCCGGCGGGGGCATCAGCATAGAGACATTCTTCCCAATAACTTCTGCCGGCGCGTAATCAAAGAGTTTACAGGCCGAGGGGTTAATGGTCTCTATTTTGCCCCGGTCGTCGATGGTAATGATGCCATCAATGGCATTGTCTATAATGGCAATTAAAAGAGCGGCTTTTTCCATATTAACGATCAGGTATAACCTAACCGTTATATCTCGTTTGCGAAGGTCGGTTATAGTTAACACAATGCCGCGAATTACCTGCCCCAAAAAAGTGATTGTGATCACTTTTTGACCTCTCCAAGACGGTGTTTTATTTAATCAATAATTAAATAAAGAAAACAATTATGCCATGGGGTGTTATAGATACATGGAATACGATATGCCTGTAAATGTGCTGATTATAGATGACGATCCTATTAGCAACTTTATTTTAGAAAAACTTATCAGAAAAGTAATAGGTTATGTTGACATAACTGTATGCCTTAATGGCGAACTTGCTATTTCGCATTTACTTGACCTTGTAAAGCAGGATGTTAAGTATCCTGATTTTATTTTCGTTGATGTATCCATGCCTGTTATGAACGGCTGGGCTTTTTTAGAGGAGTACGCACATTACGATCTCGATAAAATTCTAAAGTCAAAGATCTTTGTTGCAACCTCTTCGATTTTTAAACGCGATTACGACCAGGCATTTAGTTATCCTATTGTAGAA
This sequence comes from Mucilaginibacter sp. UYNi724, assembly GCF_054057495.1. Lineage (NCBI taxonomy): Bacteria > Pseudomonadati > Bacteroidota > Sphingobacteriia > Sphingobacteriales > Sphingobacteriaceae > Mucilaginibacter > Mucilaginibacter sp. UYNi724. Next base: position 271,711 of record NZ_JBSRZI010000005.1, read on the forward strand.
GACTTAATTATTAAACCATTTAGTATTGAAAACCTCCGCGGGATCTTAAACGGAAGCCCAAAGTTAATTTAATGATCACAGTCATTTAATAGCCTGTTGGCTATCATCAATAAAGCGCCTATCCGCACCGACTTTTACGGCATACAATTAAATAGTATGTCCTATGTCAACTTTAACGCTAAATAATTCCGAAACAGGTTTCCGTACCGAACATGATTCGATGGGAGATGTTCAGGTACCTTCCGAAAAATACTGGGGCGCACAAACCGAACGCTCCCGCAATAATTTCAAGATAGGCCCCAAGGCATCTATGCCTGCCGAAATTATCGATGCTTTTGCCTACCTGAAAAAAGCAGCGGCTTATGCCAATGCAGAACTGGGCGTACTATCTGAGGAAAAGCGCGATCTGATAGCCATGGTTTGCGACGAGATCCTGAAGGGCGAAATGGCAGACGAATTTCCGCTGGTAATATGGCAAACAGGGTCTGGTACGCAGTCTAACATGAATTTGAATGAGGTAATAGCTAACCGAGCGCACGTGATCCATGGCGGCGCACTTGGCGACAGGCAGACAATCATCCACCCGAATGATGACGTAAACAAATCGCAATCATCTAATGATACTTTCCCAACCGCTATGCATATCGCGGCTTACAAGATGCTGATCGATATAACCATCCCGGGTATCGAAAAATTGCGCGATACATTAAATGCAAAATCTGAAGCTTTTAAAGGCGTAGTAAAAATTGGCCGCACTCATTTAATGGATGCCGTACCGCTTACACTCGGTCAGGAAATCTCCGGGTATGTATCTCAACTGAACCATGGGTTAAAAGCCTTACGTAATACACTCGACCACTTATCCGAACTGGCCCTTGGCGGCTCGGCAGTTGGCACGGGGATGAATACGCCTAAAGACTACGATGTAACAGTAGCCGGTTATATTGCCCAATTTACTGATCTGCCCTTCCGTACGGCTGATAATAAATTTGAAGCACTATCTGCCCACGATGCTATTGTAGAAAGCCATGGTGCGCTAAAACAGATCGCAGTATCGTTGATGATGATCGCCAATAACATCCGGATGCTGGCATCGGGCCCGCGCTGCAGCATAGGCGAATTACACTTGCCAGAGAACGAGCCGGGATCATCCATTATGCCCGGCAAAATAAACCCGACACAAAACGAGGCGGTTACTATGGTAGCCGCCCAGGTAATGGGCAACGATGTGGCTATTACTATCGCAGGCTCAAACGGGCAGTTCCAGTTAAACGTGTTTAAGCCGGTAATGGCTGCCAATTTTTTGCAGTCGGCCCGTTTGATCGGTGAAGCTTGTGAATCATTTAATGAGCATTGTGCTATGGGAATAGAACCAAATTATGAGGGGATTAAAAATCACCTCGAAGAATCGCTGATGCTGGTAACTGCTTTAAACCCACACGTCGGGTACGAAAATTCCGCCAAGATCGCCCAAAAAGCAATGCGCGAGAACCTATCGCTTCGCGAATCGGCCATTGAGTTGAAACTGCTCACCAGCGAACAATTCGACCAATGGGTAAACCCAGTGGATATGGTGGGTACACTCTAATATTCTCTATTAGTGACCCGGATCATTTTTACGAATGTTCCGGGTCATGATTTAATGCACCTCCGGTCAGCACCTTTACATCAATCAATAACACGCTCTTTTATCTCCCCTATGTGAAAAATTTTATCCTTCCTATCCTGATGCTCCTTGCCTGTTTGCAGGCTTCAGCGCAGCAATCCGCAGTAATGCCGCAGGTTAATACCGATACCATTAAAAACTTCTCAACTTACAAACGCTCTATCACTTTTGCCGGGCTTTTACAAACCAGGTTTCTTGGCTCACTTACCAAAAACGTAGATATAAACGGGAAGAACTTCGATCCCGCAGCCACTACTGGTAAAATCACCAATACTTTTATGCTAAAGCGCGTTCGCTTTGTGGTAAAGGGTACCGTTAATGACCATTTCTCCGCTAACCTGCTGGTGAACTTTGCGGAGTTTAATAGCGACCCGGCCAACAAAGTATTGGAGAATGCTTATGTGAAATACACGCTTAGCAAGTACCTAAATGTGCAGGCAGGGCAATTTAGACCTTTCTTTGGCATTGAAGACGTAGTGCCGAACGATATCATTCGCACGCTGGATTATTCTAACCAATACTACGCTTTCGGAGCAAGTGGCTGGCAAAGTTTCCAGACTGGTGTAGCCATATTCGGTAACATTAATAAAAGCGGCCAACTGCGTTATTATGCAGGCGCTTATAATGGTAACAACCGCAACCAGGCAAACGATAACGATAATACCAAGAACATTTACGGCCGTTTAGAAGCCGATGTTTTTAAAGGTTTAACACTTGGCGTAAATGTTGCACAAGGAAGCCTTGGTGCCGGTACGGGTAATGCCCTCGGTATTGATGTAAAAGGTAGCATGGCACTAAACGACCGATGGGAGTTTTCCCTGGGCGGCGAATACAAAACCGGTACAAACTTCGCTTTATACAATACCCTTACTGTAAAGCCGATCTTGAAAGATGTGCGGATGCAGGGTTTTTATATCTTCCCCATTGTGCGTTACAATACCAATATGCGAAGGGTTAGGGGTATCGAGTTCTCGTCGCGTTACGAATACTTCAACGAAAATTATAGGCTCAATCACAATTCCAGGCAAACAATTATTCCAAACGTCTCGCTAATCTTTGCCGATGATTTTTATGCCGCGCTACAGGCAGGTGTATCTATAGATCTGTACCAAAAAAACATACCCCTTACTACTGCTTATAACCATAACCTGGCTTATCTCCAACTACAGGTACGCTTTTAATTTATCATCATGAAAGAGATCAATCTTAAATCATTTGCGATCACCCTGGTGGTCGGCCTGGTTATCTGGTTTATTCCGGCCCCCGAGGGCGTTAAGTCTAACGCCTGGCATTTGCTTGCTATTTTTGTGGCAACCATTGTAGGCATTATTTTGAAGGCCGCACCTATGGGCACTATGGCCATGTTAGGCATCACGCTGTGCGCGGCAACCCAGGTATTAGCGCCAGGCAAACCAATAGATGCTATCAAAAACGCGCTGAGCGGCTTTGGTAACTCCACTATCTGGCTTATCGGGCTGGCTTTTTTTATAGCACGCGGCTTTATCAAAACCGGGCTGGGCAACCGGCTTGCCTATAATTTTATTAAGCTATTCGGTAAAAGTACATTGGGTTTAGCTTACGGCTTAAACACTGCCGACCTGATATTGGCACCTGCTATTCCAAGCAACACGGCGAGGGCGGGCGGGGTTATCTTCCCTATCATGCAATCTATCGCGGTAAATATGGGCAGCGAACCCGATAAGCCCGAAACGCACCGTAAGATAGGCGCGTTCCTAACGCTAAGCAGCTACAACGCCAATATGATTACTTCGGTGATGTTTTTGACAGCCACAGCAAGTAACCCTATGGCCCAAAAATTTGCCCATGATTTGGGTGTAAACATTACCTGGGGGAGCTGGGCAATGGCAGCGGCCATACCCGGGTTAGTTTGTTTCCTGTTAGTGCCCCTGTTTCTTTATAAATTCTATCCGCCCGAATTGAAGCAAACTAAGGAGGCGCCTGCGATAGCTGCTGCCAAGCTAAAGGAGATGGGTAAGATCACCGTGCAGGAATGGCTAATGGTAGCCACCTTCATCATCCTGTTGGTTCTATGGATCTTTGGTAACCTGATGGCTATAGATGCCACTACGGGCGCGCTCATTGGCCTTTGTATATTGCTGCTTTGCGGCGTGCTTACCTGGGAAGATGTAAAATCTGAAAAAGGCGCATGGGATACTATCGTTTGGTTTTCGGCATTGGTAATGATGGGCTCTTACCTAAACTCTTTAGGGTTGATTGGTTGGTTTGGCCATTTGGTTGGTGGCAGCATGAAACAATTTAGCTGGCAGCTGGCATTCCCGCTTATCATATTGGTTTACTCTTATTGCCATTATATGTTTGCCAGTGCAACCGCTCAGGTGGCCGCCATGTACTCCGTGTTTTTAGCGGTAGGTATAGCAGTTGGTGTACCCGGCCCAATGCTGGCTATTTTCTTAGGCGCCTGTCCTACATTGATGGGATCATTAACCCATTATGGTCACGGGCCTGCGCCGATCTTCTTCGGCAGTACCTACGTGGACATGAAGGACTGGTGGAAACAAGGCTTTTTCATGAGCGTGCTGTTCCTGCTGGTTTGGTTCCTTGTAGGCGGGTTATGGTGGAAGGCTATCGGCTTATGGTAACCGATGCTAAATTCTTTATAAACATCTATTGCCGATACAATCACTTATGAAACAATCAACCATTCAATACAAACTCGTAATGGCCGGCACGGGGCTCTTCCTTTGCTTTTTCCTGGTGATCCATTTGCTGGGTAATCTGCAGTTGTTGTTACCCGCAGCCGAGGCTAAAGAACAATTTAACTGGTACTCGCATTTGCTGGCAGGTAATATGGGTATCAAGATAATTTCTTGGGTACTGCTGATATCTATTATTGCGCATGCGGTTTATGCGCTCATACTGGCCGGTAAAACAAAAAAGGCCAACGGCCCCAAATATGTTTATGACAAGCGGGCCAATGTTAGCCCATGGAACAGCCGGAATATGGGTCTGCTGGGCACGGTTATCCTCGTGTTTTTGGTTATTCACCTAAAGGATTTTTGGTACGTTTCTGACTTTACCACCATGGGCTTAGATAAGCAGGGGTATAAGGATATGTATTCGGTTGTTGTACTAACCTTTCATCAATGGTGGTATGTGCTTATCTATGAGGTCTCGTTTATTGCTGTAGGCTTTCACCTGTTGCATGGCTTTTTCAGCGCGGCCCGTACGTTGGGATTATACCACCCCAAATATGTAAAGATAGTGCGATATACCGGATGGGCATACACAGCTTTTATAACCGGTGGATTTATGCTGATACCCATTGTTGTTTATTTAAATAATTGATCATCATGTTAGAATCAAAAATACCCGGGGGCGCGCTCGCCGATAAATGGGACAATTATAAAGAGCACGTAAAGCTGGTAAACCCTGCTAACCGGAAAAAGCTGGATGTTATAGTAGTGGGCACCGGCTTGGCAGGCGCATCTTGCGCGGCATCCCTCGGCGAACTGGGTTACAATGTAAAATCATTCTGTTTTCAGGACTCGCCGCGCAGGGCACATAGCGTTGCAGCACAGGGCGGGGTTAATGCAGCCAAAAATTATAAAAATGATGGCGACAGTATCTTTCGCATGTTTTCGGATACGATCAAAGGCGGCGATTTCCGTTCCCGCGAAGCGAATGTTTACAGGCTGGCCGAGTGCTCGGCCAACCTTATAGACCAGGCAGTAGCACAAGGCGTACCATTTGCAAGGGAATACGGCGGTTATTTAAACAACCGCTCATTTGGTGGGGTGCAGGTTTCCCGTACCTTTTATGCGCGCGGGCAAACCGGGCAACAACTTTTGTTAGGGGCTTACCAGGCCCTGATGCGCCAGGTTGGGGCAAATAAAGTGAAAACCTACACCCGCCACGAAATGCTGGATTTGGTTGTGATTGACGGTAAAGCCAAAGGCATCATTACCCGCGACCTGGTAACAGGTGAGATAGAACGCCACGCCGCTAATGCAGTAGTGCTGGCAAGCGGTGGCTATGGTAAGGTCTATTACCTATCTACGTTGGCCATGGGCTGCAATACATCTGCCATTTGGCGGGCACACAAAAAAGGGGCTTACATGTCAGGTGTTAGCTGGATCCAGTTTCACCCTACTTGCTTGCCGCAATCGGGAGAGCATCAGTCCAAATTAACATTGATGTCCGAATCGCTGCGCAACGACGGGCGCATCTGGGTACCGAAGAAAGCACATGACGAACGTAAACCAAACGATATCCCCGAAGAGGAAAGGGATTATTATTTGGAGCGCCGGTACCCAACTTTCGGCAACCTGGCACCAAGGGATATTTCATCACGTGCTGCCAAAGAGCGTATTGATGCAGGTTGCGGCGTTGGCGTTATGAAAAACGCGGTATTTCTTGATTTTTCAAAAGCCATCAAAGAACAGGGCAAGGAAAAGATAAAAGAGAAATATAGCAACCTGTTTAAAATGTATGATAAGATCAATGCGGTAAATGCTTACGAGGAGCCAATGCTGATCTCGCCCGCGGCACATTTTACCATGGGCGGGCTATGGGTCGACTATGAATTGATGACCACTATCCCCGGTCTATTTGCTCTTGGGGAAGCAAACTTTGCCGACCATGGCGCTAACAGGCTTGGTGCAAACTCTTTGCTACAAGCTTCGGTTGATGGTTACTTCATTGCGCCTTACAGCATCCCCAATTATTTGGCCGGAGAGTTAAAGGCCGAAAAGATCACTACAGATCACCCGGCATTTGCCGAGGCAGAGCAAGCAGTGAAAAAACAATTACAGCAATTCCTAAATATCAACGGGCACTTGTCTGCCGACCATTTCCACAAAACACTGGGCAAGCTGCTATATGATGGTTGTGGCTTATCCCGAACAAGAAATAGCTTAGAAAAGGCAATAATAGCCATCAAAGCATTACGAGATCAATTTTATAAAGAGCTTAAAATAACAGGTGATCATACCGTTAACAGTGAACTGGAAAAAGCAGGCCGCGTGGCCGATTATCTTGATCTGGGCATATTGATGTGCGAAGATGCTTTAAGCCGCGAAGAATCATGCGGCGCGCATTTTAGAGAAGAGTATCAAACGCCGGATGGTGAAGCATTACGTAACGACCAAGACTATTGCTATGTATCTGCATGGGAGTGGAAAGGCGCAGATGCGGCACACGAATTACACAAAGAACCGCTGGTATTCGAAAATGTATCATTAACCGTTAGAAGCTATAAATAAAGCCAATCATGAAAATATACTTGAAGATCTGGCGACAGGATAACCCTGCATCACCCGGCCAAATGAAAGACTACGAATTGGATGACGTGTCGACCGATATGTCGTTCCTGGAGATGATGGATTTGCTCAATGAATCGCTGATTCAAAAAAGCGAACGCGTAGTAGAATTTGACCACGATTGCCGCGAAGGTATTTGCGGGCAATGCGGGATGATGATTAACGGAAGGGCCCATGGCCCACTTACCCATACAACTACTTGTCAGTTGCATATGCGGAGTTTTAAAGATGGCGATACGATATATATCGAACCGTTCCGTGCGGCTGCATTCCCCATAGTTCGCGACTTGAAAGTTGACCGCAAAGCATTTGATAAGATCATCCAGGCAGGCGGGTTTATTTCTGCCTCGACAGGAGAAACGCCCGAAGCTAACGGTATATTGATTTCACATGCTGTTGCAGAAGCTGCGTTTGATGCTGCGGCCTGTATCGGTTGTGGGGCTTGTGTAGCTACCTGTAAAAATTCAAGTGCCGATCTTTTCACATCTGCAAAAATTACGCAGTTGGCTTTACTGCCTCAGGGGCAAATAGAACGCACTGAACGGGTAATTGCTATGGTGGATCAAATGGATGCCGAAGGGTTTGGCCACTGTACCAACACGGAGGCCTGCGAGGTAGAATGCCCGCAAGAGATATCGGTATTGCACATTGCAAGAATGAATTATGAGTATAACAAGGCACAGATTATATCAGATTAATTATGGAAACCAGGAAAATAATATTGCTGCTTACAGATTTTACAAAACGAGCAGAAAGGGCAGCAGATATGGCGCTGGAACTTGCTCTAAGTAATAATGCTGATATCTTGATATACAATTCAATAGTTTCTATCGAGGCTTCTGTAATTACCGGCGAAAGAAGGTCACCGGATAAGGAGATTGCAGCAATGGACCATACAAGTGGGGAAAGATTAGACCACTTGTCCCAATATTTAAAATCAAAATTAACCGCCGGGCAGCAGGCGGCTCTTACTATCAGTTGCAAAAGAGGAACAGGGCCGGTTATGGAAACCATTTCAGAATTGGTTTCCGAAAATTTGATTTGGTTGGTGGTGATGGGGAATCACGTTGATAAAACTATTGCAACTTTGTATTTTGACAGTAATATCCCTTCTGTTATGAATTACTGTGGTTGCCCGCTGTTACTGGTGCCTTGATAAGGTGCTTTAAAACATTATTTAAAATGATTCCGTTGTGATTTAACGTTTTTACATCCTCAGCGGTATTGTATTAAAACGTGCTTGTTTTTCGTCTTCCTTTAATGGCCTCGTAAATCGTTAGCTCGTTAAAGCCCATCCCATAAAAATCAGCAGTATTTAAAAAACTTATACCAGAATCAATCGCATGCTTTAATGTTTCAATTGTTTGTTTTTTTGCTTTTTTCTCGCTCTTCCGGAGCCGGAGTATCCATTCATGTGCCAATGGCAATAGAAGATATTTCTGGCCCATTTTTCCCAAGTTTTCTTGCTTTCATACAGGTATGTTATTTATTAAAGGTATAAAAAGTTGTTCGGATAAATTATCAGGCAATTTTGTCCTTTTGTCGTTTTCATTTTTTTTGACAGCTCATAAACGGTAAAATAATAATCAGGAATGTATCAGCCATTTACCTGCCGCCTTAATGAAACCGGGGCGGGATAATCCTTTACATAGCCTGTCCTTAATATGAACTGCACCGGATCAGTAATGCCTATAGAAACGTTAAGGCCTTGATGAATGGATGGCTCTTCCAATATTTGGGTCATCGGGTGTATGGCGATATTTTGACTTCTGACTTTCAAGAAAAGCCGCTGCATCCGCATCCCGGTTTCGATCAGGGAAATTACAGATTGGTCTTTGCTTGTGATCAAAAACCAGCCTGCTGAGGATGCTACCTGTTGCTCTGTCTGCTTAATATTCTGATCTCTGAAGCTATTACCCATCACATTGGATTTCCCATAAAAGTTGCGGACTACCCAACCGGAAATGCCTGCTATTTCCATACTCCCCGGGGTGAGGCCGTCCCTGTATTTCTCTGCATCTTAGTTGGAAAACCTGATCCAGTCGGCCAGTTCTTTTTGGGCGGCATTCCGGTAGGATTGGACTTTATTGGCTTCGATGGTTTGTTCATTAAGATATTGATATGCTTTAGTTGTACGTGGTATGAAATGAACCAGATCCGGTTCATTGCTTATCAGCAGCCTGATATCTTCATTTTTCAATGCTCCGGGAAGTATGTTTGATCTTACAGTTCGCCGTTCTACAATACTTTTTGTATCGTACCTGGATTGGTTTCCCGGCTTTGTCAGTTTTACTTCCATTACTTGTTCATCCTGGTTAGTATTGGCCATTAAACTGAATTGGCATTTATAGCCCAGGCTATCTGAGGCATATGCTAAATTTTGAATAAATGCACCAATAGATAGCATTGTTTCCCGTTGCGTTGGGTCAACAGCTGGTAACCACTTACTTTTATCGTTGCAGATGACCCAGTGCAAAGGTTCTATATGTTTAATAAACCAGGGTTGTGTGTTATGTCCGCTCGGCGCCAGGGAAGCGAGGTATAGTATTTGCCGTTCATCCTTAGTTAACAGCGTTTTGGTTTGGTTATCCGGCTTCAGATTGGCCCTTACAAAATTGCTTTTATCGCTGAAGCCATAATACGTAGCACCGGCAATAACTACCGCCCCCCCTGCTGCGCCTAAAAATTCTCTTCTCTTCATGATGAAGTATAATTAGTAGCAATTTTCCCGTTTGTTAGTCTTTTTCGCCATTTGAAAAGTTCAAACCATATCACTGAAGCACAGCCAATACTTGCGGATACCGCAAATTCTAAGAGGCTTAATGGCTCGAAACCAAAGAAACCAGCCAGTGGCCCAATGCATATCAGCGATGCTGATATAAGCACGGTGATCCCGATGATCAGCAAAACCAGGTTGTTTTTATAGCGGATAGTCGTCAGCAGCGAATAATAGAAGGAACGATTCGCCAGCGTAAGTAATATATTGGCGGCGATAAGGCTGGTAAATACCATCGTACGGGTCAGCTGTTCATCTGCTCCTTTACTTACCGCGTACTGGTATGTTGCCAGCGTTCCCGCAGTTATCACCAGCCCCTGTATGATACTGGTGGTTAATTCTTTCCAGTTAAAGAAAGTGGTGCTGAACGGACGGGGTTTTTGCAGCATCGTATTTTGTTCAATCGGCTCGTTTTCATAAATTATGGAACAGGTTGGGCCCATAATCAATTCCAGGAAAATGATATGCACAGGCGAAAATATATTGGGGTAGATCCATCCTAATGCCAACGGAATAAATACCGTTAATATAATAGGGATATGGATGGAGATAATGTATTGGATCGCCTTTTTCAGGTTGATATAGATCCGCCTGCCCATTGCTATGGCATCCACCATTTTGGAAAGATCATCTTCTAACAGGATCAGCGATGCTGCCTGTTTGGCAATTTCGGTGCCTTTTTTGCCCATCGCGATGCCAATGTTCGCTGCTTTCAACGCCGGCCCGTCGTTCACGCCATCACCGGTCATGGCTACGATCTCGTTTTTAGCTTTTAAGGCATTGATGATCCTCAGTTTGGCATCCGGGAACATGCGGGTAAAAACGTTCAATGTTTCCACCTTCCCGCCAAGTTCTTTGTCAGATAATTGCATAAGTGCATCACCGCTGATACCCTTGTTAAAACCTTTAAAGTCAATCTGACGGGCTATAGCACCCGTAGTTTCCGCATTATCGCCCGTAATGATTTTCACATCAATGCCCGCCTTGTAAAAATCCTGCAATACGGCACTGATATTTTTCTTGGGCGGATCATAAAACGCAACCAGGCCTTTAAAGTTAAATTTGAATTCCTGCTGCGTAGCCGGGAAGTCATTACCTGCAAAATCGGCTTCGCCAACAGCCAATATGCGGTAACCATCGGCAGCGAGATCTTTAATTGCTGCGTTAATGCGGTCTTTCTCTATATCGTACACTTCACTGACCTTAATCAAAGCTTCCGGTGCCCCTTTTGCTGCGATAATTCGTTGTCCTTTTGCATTTTCAAAAAGGTGTGTCATCATCGGCGGTTTGCCGCCTAAAGGATATTCATGGATCATGTGGTAATCCTGTCTTTCATCAACAAAGGCTATTTTAGTATAAGCTTCGTGCAGGGCAATCTCCATCGGGTCAAAAGGCATCGGTTCACTTGCCCACTTCGCCAGCCTTATCAATTCCTTTTCAGCTTCGCCGGTTATGTCATCAGCATTTGAAATATAATCCGTTTGCAGGAGATATAATTTAGCCAGGCTCATTTTATTCTCAGTTAGGGTGCCGGTTTTGTCGGTGCATATGACAGACGCGCTGCCTAAAGTTTCAACGGTTTTCATCTGCTTAACCAAGACCGGCCCAGGTAGTTGAATATTAGACCAGCACCGAGGATAAGGGTGTCGCTCTTACATAATAAAGCGATAGGGTTAGTGTATATGGTTTTGTTGTGTGTGCCACTTGTAAAGGTGTAGTTGTCAAAATAAAGTATCCCCTTTATATTCACCATCGATCTTGCCAATATTCAGTTCACTTTCGAATGACGTTGGTTTAATTTCATAATATTTGATATATAGTTGTCCTGTAACCTTACCATTTGGTGAATGGTTAGGATCAAGCTTGCGCTGTCTTTTCCGAAAAGTGCGACAAAACATTGTTGATCAGGCCTCAAATTTCCCGGTAGCCTTGTCAGGATATCCATGTAGTTCGCAGCGGTCTACTTACCATTGTTGCAGCCAAAAAGGACCGCCAAAGCAAATATTAAGAGTATATAGATAGATTTTCTCACGTCATAAAGTTCGTCTATACCCTGTTTAACAACAGTGACCCGTGTCACAATCAAGGTTGATACCAGTCACTTAAAACCTGCATTGCTGCCGTATTAAAGGGGTGAGGTTTAATGCCAAAATAGTGAATGACGCATTTGAAAAACATCTTGAAAAATATGCGCTAAGCCCGACTGTGATAGGCCTGTATAAAAAAATCATCACCGATACCTATGAGGATGCCATGAGGGCTGTTTTTGAGGCAAAAAATAAGGGCAAGTCTGCTAAAAAAGCTGACTTGCCCGTTAAGGTAGCCCACACTGGGCAATTCTCGAACTATTTTATGGAAGATTTAAGAAAAATATCAAATATTTCAATGTTTATATAAATTGGATAATCTTTCCTTCTGCCAGCCCATAGGTGAATAATCTCGAACCATTCCGGGGGTAGTGAAAATATTTCTTTTTCCATAGTAGAAAGGATTCGAGCCCTTCTTCAGGAACTGCAAAGGATTCGAAAGTTTTGAATCCCTTTTTTTGTTTTATATTTAAATATCAGCCAGGAAACAGTGTTTATGCTGAAATTTAGCCCTATAAATTATTAAGATTCCGACGGACTTGAGCAGCGATTCAGCATAACAAAAACTATGGTTAGGCTATAGGCAAGGTAAACCAAAAAGCACTTCCTTTACCCAACTCACTATTTACACCAATTTGGCCATTGTGTTTTTTGATTATTTCGGCAGATATATATAATCCAAGCCCTAACCCTGAATATTGACTTCCGCTACTATCTACGCGGTAGAAACGATCAAATAAATGAAGTAATTTATCTGGCGGAATACCCGGCCCCTTATCTATAACTGATACTTTAGCCATATCATTTACTTTCTCAATTAAAATTCGTATCTCTTTTGAATCGGCTGCATATTTTATAGCATTGTTAACAAAATTGATTACAACCTGATCGATCCGCGCAGCATCAGCATATACTTCAACATCCGTATCACCTTCAGTTTTGATGATATAAATACCTTCGGCACGCACATGAGGACAGCATTCCTCTATCACTTCAGAAAGATTTAGCAGTTTTTTGTTAATGTGGAGTTGCCCTTCATTTGCAACACTTGCATTTAACAAATCATCCATCAGTATGCTAACTTTATCTAAACTTTTATTTGCTTGTACAATAAGTTTAGGCAACATGATATTAGAAGGGTTATCCTTTATTCTGTTCAGTAATTGTAGGGAAGCTTTTAAACTGGTAATAGGTGTTTTAAGTTCGTGGCTGGCAATACTGATAAAATCATCTTTTTGTTGTTGCAGCATCCTTAGTTCTTGTATATCTGTTGCAGTACCTATCCATAATTGCACTTGTCCATCATCATTTTTTATTGGCGTTAAACGGATCAAATGCCATCTGTATGATCCATCGGCACTCATGCCTCGGATTTGAAACTCCCCGCTATCGCTTGTTTCACGGATTGAACTATATTCGTTTAAGGCAATTTGTAAATCATCAGGATGAATCATGGCCTTACATCCTAATGAATTGGTTTGTTTATGATCCAGCCCGGTATAATCATACCACCGCTGATTATAAAAAGTTATTTCTCCTTCCGTTGTATTTGTCCAAGCTATTTGAGGCATGGTATTTAAGAGCTTCCTGAAAAGCTCTTCGCTTTCTTTTATCTTTTGGTTTAATTGTGCCTGTGGTGTTACTTCTGTGCCGATAACTGCCACGGCATTTATTTTACCCGTTGTATCTCTTTGCGCCTGATAGATAAATGTATAATAAGATAACTCCTTTTGACCATTACGCACGAAATAAACCGGCATTTCGTAAGCAAAATGGGGTTGCCCGGTTGTATAAACCTGGTTAAATAGATCATCAAACCCATGTCCAACCAATTCCGGCAAAGCGGTTAACAATGGCTTGCCTACCACATTTTTTCCTTTCCCCCAGGTTTCTAAAATAGCATCGTTGGCTATATCGATAATCATTTCTTCACCTTTTAAAATGGCGATCAATGAAGGAGATGAAAATATCATTTCCTGATAACGATGTTCGATTTCTTCTATTTTTTTGCGGGATGTTACCTGCTCGGTTACATCGTAAGCGATGGCGGTTACGCCGGAAATATTCTCATCTTCTTCGTAATAGGGTTGGTAAACAATATTAAAATACCGTCTTCCATTTTAACATCATATTGTAGCCGCGCAAGTATTTCATTTGCGTAGACAGGTGTACCTGTTTTTAAAACGGACAATATCATTTCCGGAAATGGTTGATCTTTTACTTCAGGTAGCACCTGGAGCAATGTTTTGCCTTGCACATCCCGGCCTTTCCCCCAAAAATCTTTCATCAGGTCATTGGCAAGAGTGATAACCAGGTCTTCACTCTTCATGATACAAAATGCAAACGGGGATTTCATTAGCATCATGTAATACCGCTTTTCGCTGTCTGCGATCTGCTCAATGGATTTTTTTTTCGCTCCAGCCGCGCCTTCAATGTTTCTACTTCTGTTGCATCTTCAAGGCGTTGGGTGATATATTTGATATTACCGGATTCATCCAGCGTAGGTGAATGTACAATTCGATAATGCTTTAGATTGATATCTGGTACGGGTTCATCAGTAGTATAAGTAGGGATGCTTAAAGTCTCCGTAGTTTTATATCGAATTACGCGTTTTAAAGAAGCTCGTATGTCATCTATGCTATCAGCAACTGTTTGATTGGCGGCATTCTTAAAAACGTCAAAAATGTTTTTACCTTCAATCGCTTCATTTAATTTGTTAACAGCCTTCAAATAGGCAGCCGTTGCAGAAATAATAGTAAAATCTGCGTTAATAATTAATAATAATTCAGGAGAACTATCGAATAAAGTCTTATAATCAGGAGTGTCCATATTTCATTTTTTGTAGCTGTATAATCAACAAAAATGAAAAAACAAACTTTCGCTAATTTGCTTTCTTTCCTCGTATTGAAGTAATTATCGCGGTCGAAGCAGGGACTAACCTGCTTTATTTTTAGGTTATAAACTCTTGTAATAGGTTTTTATACTCCCTGTGCCGTGTGTAAAGTTTGAAAAAATAAACTCACCAGTTGTTAGCGCCTGATTGATAGACAATTTATAACAAGTTTTGTTCTATACAAGGGAGTTGAAAAGGGAACTGAAAGGTATCAAGAAATGGTGATATAACGGTCGAGTATCACGTGTTTAAAATCAGAAAAGCCCCAGGTAAAATAGTTATCTCCATTAGACCATCATTAAAATTATTCAGTAGTTTGCAAAAGCTCCGGCAGACATTCAAGTATTTCAGTAAACTCAAGTCTAATCACAGATGAAAATAGCCATATTTAGTACCTACCGATATGATGAGGAATTTTTGAACCGGTTCAATACAGGTCATGACCTTATTTTTTTTACCGTGTCGTTAAACGAACAGACGGCAGAACTCACCAAAGGATTTGAGGCCGTTTGCATCTTTGTGAATGATCTGGTCAACGAATCCGTACTCAAACGGATTCAGGCTAACGGTGTAAGATTGATCGTCCTGCGCTGCGCAGGGTTCAATAATGTCGACCTCAAGGCCGCGAAAGTGTTGAACATCCCGGTATTGCGCGTCCCTGCCTACTCACCTGAAGCGGTAGCCGAACACGCGATGGCCATGATCTTGACCTTAAACCGCAAAACCCATAAAGCTTATAACCGGGTTCGGGAAGGTAATTTTTCAATAGAAAAACTAATGGGGTTCAACTTACATGGGCGAAAGGTAGCAGTAATCGGTACAGGCAAGATTGGGAAGGCTTTTTGTCGCATACTGAAAGGATTTGGCTGCCGGGTCAGTGCTTATGATCTTTTTCCTGATACCGAACTGGTCGGGCAAGGTGTGATTTACGGAACCCTTGAAGAAACAGTATCGGGAGCGGACATTGTTTCTTTGCATTGCCCCTTATCGGATACCACGCGGCACCTGATCAATACCGAAACCTTGAAACTGTTTAAACCCGGCGCAATGCTAATTAACACCAGTCGGGGTGCCCTGATCAATACAAATGATGTGATAGAGGCATTAAAAAGTGGACAACTGGGGTATCTTGGACTGGATGTGTACGAACAGGAAACCGCTCTCTTTTTTCATGATCTCTCTGAAGATATCATACCGGACGAAATGATCAGCCGGCTCATTTCCTTCCCGAATGTGCTGATCACCTCTCATCAGGGTTTCTTTACCCAGGAGGCGATGGAACAGATCGCCAGGGTTACTTTTTGTAATATCGATGCATTTACAGATGGAACGGAACTGCTGAATGAAGTTAGCATCTGATCAGGATTATTGTCAATGCCATTTCCTTTTGAATTTCTATTCATCAATAACCAAACATATTGATGCCACCCGTGTTCCCTTTTAAATCATATGGGAACTTTACAACACATAGAACACCAGATCTCAGCGATCAACGATCTGATCAAGATAAATAATGACCGCGTTGCTGGTTATCAAAAGGCGCTGTCCGCAGGTACAGATGCCGACCTGCAAACGCTGTTTGAGAAATATATTCAGCAAAGCCAGGATGCCGTTCGCGAACTCCATGAACAGATCCATGCGCTGGGTGGGTTACCTTCCGATGGAACCACCGTTGCCGGTAAGTTTTACAGGACGTGGATGGATGTGAAATCTGTCTTTAGCGGTCCTGACAGGCAGGATATATTGTCAGACTGCGAACGGGGCGAAGATGTGGCCAAAGGTGCGTATCGTTTGGCACTGGATGATAAAGAACTGATCTGGGAAGATCCGGCGCTGGTAAAATTACTTACCGGACAGTTCGACGATCTCAAAGCTGCGCATGATGAGGTTAAAGCACTACGTGATTCGAAATAAATAGTTGATCTGTTAAGCACCCTTTCGTAAAATCCTTTGAACATGTTGGTACGGAGTTGTGTGATAAGAGTGCTTTGATCATTTTATTACGTAACCTTTATCATGCTGGATATTCCGCTGAAATAGACCAATGATTCATAGGTAAAGTACCGGCTTTTCTGTTGACCCTTGCCTTTTAGTTGGATATACCGCTGATATTGACCACCCAATTCCGGCGGAATGTGACCAGTGATTCCGCGTCAAATTGACCACCCCATTCCGGGGCAAACTGACCA